>JBIOUT010000120.1:0-7277 GCA_044867365.1 Candidatus Eiseniibacteriota bacterium
ACCTGAATTCCAACGCGTCGAAGCCGGAGGCGGTGGCGGCGCTCGCCGACGCCGGACTCGATTCGATGCGGGTGAGCATGAACAGCGCTCGTCCCGATGTTTATGCCGCCTATTATCGCCCGCAGCGCTACGGATTCGCGGATGTCATCGAGTCGATGCACGCGATGAAGCGCCGGGGGCGCTTCGTCAGCATCAACTATCTCGTGTTTCCGGGAGTGACCGACACCGATGACGAGCTCGAGGCCATCGACGGCCTGGTCACGCTCACCGGCCTCGACATGATCCAGATGAAGAATCTGAACATCGATCCCGAGGTGTATGCCGCCGCCCTTCCTTCCGGGACCGTCCGCCCTGGATTCGGCATGGACCGGGTGATCGAGCAACTCCACGAGCGTCATCCCAATCTCCGCTTCGGTTACTTCAATCCGCCGAAGGAGCAATTCCGCCGGGCGCTTGCCCGGGAAGTCACCGTTTCCGCCTAGGTGTTAGACTCCGCCGATGGCCACCCCACGCGCCAAAGGCACTCGCCGCAAGCGGAAGGCGGCTCCCGAGCCGCGAGGCTTGACGCCGGCCGCCACCCGCTCCACCCCTCCGCCCGAGATCCAGAAGCTCGTCGATCAGGTGGAAGCCGACGGCGGCGCGGTGCTCGTCCCCTATCTCGAGCCCTTCGGCGGCCGCTGGCTCCTTCTCGCCGCCCTCCCCATCGATCGCGTGCAGCCGACTCCCTTCCAGCGCGACGTCTCACCGGCTCATGTGGCACGCCTCGAGGCGGTGATCGAGAAGATCGGCAGATTTCTCGACCCGATCATCGTCGTCCGGCGCTCGGACGGGACCTACTGGACTCCTAACGGCAGCCATCGATTGTCGGCGGTGCGTGCGCTCGGCGGCCGCTCGATCGTCGCCCTCCTTCTCCCCGAGGCGGAGATGGCCTACACCATCCTCGCTCTCAACACCGAGAAGT
This sequence comes from Candidatus Eiseniibacteriota bacterium, assembly GCA_044867365.1. GTDB lineage: Bacteria > Eisenbacteria > RBG-16-71-46 > CAVPCR01 > CAVPCR01 > JBIOUT01. The sequence goes on from JBIOUT010000120.1 coordinate 962, forward strand.
CGCACAACCTGCGCGAGAAGGCGCTCGAGGTCATCCGGATGGCGCGCGATCTGGCGACTCTCGACGATGACGCGCCCGAGAAGCAATACGCCTTCGCTTTCGAGGATCCCGCCTTCTTGACCCTTGGCCTCTGTTACGAGCAACGGGGCCGCTTCGGCGGCGGGGCCTATCACCCGGTGCTCCGGCGGGTGGAGGAGTTTTTGATGCTTCCCATTCCGCGCGCCATCGTCGAGCGTGAGCGGCGCGCGAAGCAAATTCTGGATATCGACGATCGAGTGAACCAGATCGTGGCCGCGCTCAAGGAGCGCGGCATGACGAGCCCCTATCTCAAGGCCTTCGTCGTCGCCCGGTTGAATCCGCTCCGCTTCCAACGCGGCGCCAAGGGTGCCGATCTGCAAGACACCCTCGACAAGATGGTGCGCGCCGCCGAGCGATTCGACGTGGCGAAGGTCAAGCCCGGGGATATCGCCCGGGCCGGCGGGCCGCCGGTGGCCGATGAGGGCTAGTAGGCGGTGGCGAAGTAAAGGGCATCCTCACAGACGCTAAGCGACTGCGTGCGTGAAGGGCGCAAAGGCCTCGATTACCATGAATTGGCTCCAGGCCTTCCCATCGTCAGACTTCTCGCCCCGCCACGTGAAGTGCGTCTTGGAAATGTTGGTGTACGTGGCGCGCGTATAGGCATGGTCGGCCATCGGCTCTTTGAAGGCATAGATGATGGATTGGCCGTCGAACCGGACTCCACCGAGTTCCTCTGGTCCGAGGTCCACCCATGTTCCAGTGAGCGCGTTCAGCCATTTGATGTTCCACATCTGCTTGGTCTCGTCATACGCGCGGAGATTGAGGCCGAGCACGATCAGCTTTCCGGAGGAATCTGTCATTCTGTATTCGTCGGCGATGGCATAGCCGTCGAGGATGAAGCGACCTAGCCAGGTCGCTTGAAACGCCTGCCACTCTCCATTGGCCAGCCTCACTTTTGCTTCGCACCGCCATCGGCCAATGAGAAAGGCAAATCGAGAGAGCTCTGCCGGCGCATCAGGGTTGGGCTGACCCCATTCCTGCTCGGCAGCGCCCGCTCTTGGCCCGACGGATTTCGAAGAGCCCTCCATCATCGACAAGCTTCTCGGGGTAAGTTGGCTTTGGCCTTCGAAGTGGCGAGGACCGAGTCGAGATCGGTTGCGAGCCAGATGTCGAAGTTTCCCGAGCGATCGGAGGTGAAGGCGATCGTCTTCCCGTCCGGCGACCAGGCGGGAGCGGTGTCGTTCGCCGAGTTGAGGGTGATCTGGACCGGGGCGCCGCCTCTCAGGTCGATCGCCCAGATCTCGCGGTTGCCGCTCCGGTCCGAAGCCCAGGCGATGAAATTGCCGTCGGGCGACCAGGTGGGGCGGATGTCGTCGCCCGCTAGCGGGCTGACGACCGACGTCGTGGAGTCCTCGAGATTGATGATCCAGATGTTGCGGTTGCCGAAGAGCTCGGTCGAACGGAAGGCGAGGCGCCTGCCGTCGGGTGACCAAGTCGGGTCGCCCTCCTCGGCGATCGAACGGGTGACGGCGAAGAGGGTGTCTCGATCGACCGTACCGATGAAGATGTTGTAGTTTGAGTCCACCGCGTTGGAAGCGAAAGCGATGCGCGTGGAATCCGGTGACCAGGCCGGAGCCAGCTCCTCGCTCGCCGGGGCGGTGAAGAACGGGAACACCGTGTCGCCGTCCGCAGCCACAAAGAAGAGGTCGCGATTCTCGGTCGAATCGAAGACGAGGTAGTCGCCTCCCGGCGACCAGCTGGGGAAGGATTGGTCGGCGCTCGATTGGGTCAGCCGCTCGATATTTCCGGTAGCGAGATCGCGCACGTACAGATTGAAGGAACCCGAACGGTCGGAGGCGAAGGCGATTCGCGTGCCGTCAGGCGACCAGGCGGCGGCTCTTTCGTTGCTGGGATCGGTGGTGAGCTGGAACACCGTCACCGGGTCGGGGCCGAGGACGGCGGGGGGAGCGTTGTCGCCGTTGCATCCGATTCCCGCCAGGCCGATGAGGAGAGTGGCTTGTATCGTCGCGGTGAGCGGCCGGGATGGCATGACGAAATCCTGTCGGGGATAGTTATCCATGGGATCGAGTAGTCATCCTACCCGAATCGGGGACCCGGCTCTATCGAGTGGAACCGGACAGTGAGGTTCAGGTTCCAGGTCTCAGGTGATAGTATTTCGCGGACCCAGCTGGCCTGCGGTCGGAGCACCCGTGATGTCCCTTCGCACAACCCGCCTCGCCATCCTGGCTCTCCTGATCTTCTCGGCTCCGGTCACCGCCCAATGGCCGGACGACCCCGACCTGAACCTCGCCATTGCCGACCGCGCCGACGAGCAAGTGATCCCCAAACTCGCCGGCTTCTCCGACGGCGGCACGTATGTCGGCTGGTTCGACCACTCGAGCGGGAGCTACGCCGTTTATCTTCAGCACCTCGACGCCGGAGGCTTCGAGCTCTGGCCGCATGACGGCATCCTGGTGAGCGATCACCCCCAGGGCACATCGCTCGTCGATTGGGACCTGATCGCCGACTCGGCGGGCAATGCGGTTCTCGTCTTCTCCGACACGCGGGGCGCCGGCGACCTCGATGTCCAGGCCTACAAGATCGGACCCGGCGGCCAGTTCCTATGGGGCCCCGACGGCATCTCGCTCTCCGCCAGCAGCGATTACGAGCCCGCGCCGCGAGTCGCCGAGGCGACCGACGGCGATATCGTCGTCGTCTGGTCGCGGCTGCCCAATGCAGGCGACGGCAAGATCACCATGCAACGCCTCTCCGCGGGGGGCGCCCTCCGCTTCCCGGCAGGCGGCCTCCCGATCGCCGGCGATCCCGGCGAGGACGCGGCTTTCCCGGCGATCGTGCCCGCCGACGGGGGCTCGGTCATCGTGTCGTGGGTGCGCGACATCTCGACCTTTCAGAGCCCGCGGCATGTCCGGGCGCGCAAGTTCGGACCCGATGGAAGTCCCCTATGGGCGGGCCATGTCGATGTCTTCGACGGCGGCTCGGTGCCGATCGCCTATTTGCCGAAGCTCCATGCCGACGGCGCCGGTGGGGCCCTCGTCCTCTGGCACCGGAGCCTGGGCAACGCCTTCAACTCGTTCGTCCAGCACCTGAGCGCGAGTGGAAACGAGCTCTTCGCTCACAACGGCGTCGCCGTCTCGACCGCCGGCGGAAACCACATCGATCCGGCGCTCGCTTACCGATTCGCCACCGGTGAAAGCTTCATCTTCTGGAACGAGCGCAACGCCAACCAGTCGGAGTGGGGGATCTATGCCCAGAAGATCACCGCCGGAGGAGGTCGTGCTTGGGGCGAGAGCGGCATCGAGCTCCAGCCGGTGAATACGATCTACAAGTCGGCGCCGCGCTGTGTGCCCCTCGGCGATGGAGCGGCAGTTTTCTATGCCGATGAGCCCGGCGGGCAGTTCAACCGCGATCGCGTGCTCGGGATCCGGGTGGATGCCGGCGGGAATTCGGTGTGGCCCGGGTCGCCGGTGGTCGTTTCATCGCACCTGAGCAGCAAGGCGCGGCTTCCAGTCACCATCGATCCCACCGAGGTGACCAAGCTCGTGTGGGAGGACGACCGGAGCGGCAACCCCGATGTTTACGGTCAGAACGTCAATGCGGACGGAACCCTGGGAGCCGCTCCAACCGGGATCGGCGGTGAAGCCGGCGCCACTCCGGGTATGCTCCGCCTGCTCCCCAACCGGCCCAACCCATTCCGTGGTCGCACCGAGATCCCGGTCGCCGGCCCGCCCCCTCTATGGCCCGGTGTCGAGATCGTGATCACGGATGCCGCCGGACACACCGTCCGCCGGATCGCTTTGATGGACCCGGAGGGATCGTCGCTTGTCGCCTGGGATGGGCGAGGCGCCGACGGCCGGTTCTTGCCGAGTGGCGTCTACTTCTACCGGCTATGCACGCCGATGGGCGAGAGCGCTCCATGGAAAGCCACCCTCGTTCACTAACTGAGGTAGGGTTTCGTCTCTCACTTGTGGCCGGCTTCGCGGCAGCGGTCGCGGCGGCCGCTGCTCCCAAGCCGGGGGAGGAAGTCACGTCTCCGACCTACGAGGCAGAGATCCAGGAGTGGCGCGCCCAGCGCCAGAAGCGGCTCACCGCCGATGACGGCTGGCTTACCGTGGCCGGGCTCTTCTGGCTCCACCCGGGTGAGAATCGTTTCGGATCGGCGCCCGAGAACCCGGTTCACTTTCCTGAGGGATCGGCGCCTGGCGTCGCCGGAGTGTTCATTCTCGACGAGGCCGCCGGCAAGGTCACGGTGAAGCCCGAGCCCGGAATCCCGATCATGTGCACCGGCTGGCCGGTCAAAGAAGAGATGGTTCTCAAGAGTGACGCCGACGCCGGCGGCCCCGATGTCCTCGCCCTCAAAGATCTCCGCTTCTTCCTCATCAAGCGAAGCAAGGGTTACGGTATCCGCATGCGAAATCTCAACGCGCCGGCGCGGAAGAGCTTCACCGGGCTCGACTACTTTCCGATCGATGCCGGCTGGCGTATTCAGGCCACCTTCAAGCCCTACAAGACCCCCAAGCCCATTCCCATCGCCAACATCGTCGGCACCGTGGATACGATGCAGTCACCGGGATATGTTGAGTTCAAACGCGAGGGTAAGAAGTATCGCGTCGAGCCGGTGCTCGAGTCGCCGGAGGACAAGGAGCTCTTCTTCATCTTCCGCGACGAGACAAGCGGAGTGGAGACCTACCCGCCGGGCCGTTTTCTCTACAGCGACCTTCCGGTCGGCAAGAAGGTGATCCTCGACTTCAACAAAGCCTATAACCCGCCCTGCGCCTTCACCGAGTTCGCGACCTGCCCGCTGCCGCCGCTCCAGAACCATCTACAATTAAGAGTGACCGCCGGCGAGAAGCGCTACGGGCACTGAGCCTCGAGCGTTGCGGACGGTCCGAGAGGGGACGCGGGTCACCTCACGAGGAGCATCTTGCGGGTCTCGACCTGGCCGTCGACCGCGAGCCGATAGAAGTAGACCCCCGAGGGAACCGAACGACCACGACTATCGACGCCCTGCCATTGTGCACGCTGAGCCCCGGGCATCCGCTTCTCGCCGTCGATCAATGTCTGAATCCGCCTTCCTTGGGAGTCGAAGATCTCGAGGGTGACGATTCCCTGCTTCCGTAGATCGAAAACAATATCGGTTCCGGGAGTGAAGGGATTGGGCGAATTCTGGTCCAAGGCGAAATATCGGTCGCGGCCGATCACCCCCGCCCAACCGCTCTCGCCCACCGAGGTGGCGGCGGTTCGGTAGGCGCGGACATCGGTCCCGGTGCCGCAAACAACCAGGATCCCGCCTTCGCCGATCACCGGCCCGCCGAGATTGACGTTGAGCACGCTCTCCGACCAGCGCAGGCTGAGATCGGGATTGAACGAGAAGAGCCTTCCCTGACTGAAGCCGCCGTTGGTGAAGTAGACCTTGCCGTCGTTGTCGATCGCCATCCGCGGCTGCATGGGATTGTCCGCCGGGATGGGCATCGATGTATTCAAGGTGGCTCCGGTATCCGGGTCGAGACGGACGATTTCTCGGTTCCGAGTGTACGAGTAGACGGTGCCGTCGGGACCGATGCCGAAGGAGGCGAAGGGGACATAGCCGAGCGGCACTCGCCACTTCTCGGCAAAGCCGGTGTCGACGTCGGCGAAGGCGACCAGGAAATCGGTCGTGACGTTGTTCTGAGTGCGTGGCGCATAGATCGTGTTGCCCGGGCCGACGAGAAGCCCGAGCTGCTGGATGAAGCCGCCGCCGATGCCCGGGCTCGAGTAGAGCCGCTGGCCCGTGGATACGTTGAACGCCGTAACTTTCGGTCCGCTGGAGCCCGCCTCCCAGATATAGGCGCGGGTGTCGATGACTGCCGCCGAGCAGCCGTCGGTCGTGGGACAGGTGCGTGGCACATCCCAGAGCGTGGCTCCGTTCGTGTGATCGATTCGCCTGAGCGAATTGAAATTGCCGGCGATGAGATCGCCGTTCTCGGTGAAGGCCAGACTCTCGGTCGTGCTCTCGTCGATCTTGTGTTCGGATCTCCAGATGATGCCGCCGGTCGCCGGATCGAGGGCATAGAGATAGTCGAGCCGCGTGTCGCCGGCGCGGGTGGCGTAGACATGGCCGTCGCGAATGGCGGTCACCTTGCTCCGGTGACCGGGGGCCTGCGGGTCCCAGGGAAGCTGGATCGCCCATTGCTCGCCGCCGGTTGTGAGATCGTGGGCGACGATCAATGTTCCGCCGGGCTCGGTGAAGTTGGCGATCCGATTGACGATCAGGAGATTGCCGGCGGCGACCCCTTGCTGG
>JBIOUT010000121.1:0-13714 GCA_044867365.1 Candidatus Eiseniibacteriota bacterium
GTCGACACCCGCTCGAGCCCCTGGATCACCGGCTTCTCGTCGTGCGAATACATGAGATAGATCCGGAGCACGTTCTGCTTCGAATCCTCGATGACCTTGTAGGACCGGATGAAGTTCTGCTTCACCAGGACCTCGGCGATCGCTTGCTTGATCTTGGAGGATGGAATATCCACCTGCCTCTTCTTGGCCTGCAGCGCATTGCGGATGCAGGTCAGGAAATCGGCGATTGGATCGGTAACAGACAACTCAATCTCCTCCAGGCGCCGCTGGTAGGGCGGTCACCAGCTCGCCTTGACCACTCCCGGCACCTCGCCGCGCAGGGCGAGCTCCCGGAAACAGATCCGGCACATGCCGAATTGCCGCAAGAAGGCCCGCGCGCGCCCGCATCTCCGGCAGCGGGTATAGGCTCTTACCCTGAATTTGGGCGTACGCCTGGACTTCTCGATCAACGCCTTCTTGGCCACATCTCTCCTCTCCCGCCTACCGGCGGAACGGCATCTTCATCAGACGCAAGAGCTCCCGTCCCTCCTCATCGGTGGAGGCGGAGGTGACGATGGTCACGTTCATCCCCCGAATCTTGTGCACCTTGTCGTAATCGATCTCCGGAAAGATGATTTGCTCGGTGAGCCCGAGCGAGTAGTTCCCCCGGCCGTCGAACGAGCGGTCGGGAAGCCCGCGAAAGTCGCGGATCCGCGGCACGGCGACGTTGATCAGTCGATCGAAGAACTCGTACATCCGCGAGCCGCGAAGAGTGACCGCGGCGCCGATCGGCATGTTCTCCCTCAGTTTGAAATTGGAGATCGACTTCTTGGCCCGCCGGACCTTCGGCCGCTGTCCGGTGATCACCTTGAGGTCCTCGACCGCGGCATCGAGGTTCTTGGAGTCCTGGATCGCGTCGCCGACCCCCATGTTGACCACGATCTTCTCGAGCCGAGGCGCCTGCATGACGCTCTTGTACTTGAAGCGCTCGATCAACGCCGGAACCACCTCGGCTTCATAGAAGGACTGGAGTCTGGGCTTCATCGCGATTCCTCAGCGGGGGGGGCGGCCTGCGCCTAACCCCGCACGATCATCTCCTCGCAGTTCTTGCACACCCGTTCCTTGGTTCCGTCGGTCAGGGTCCGGTGGGCGATGCGGGTGGTCTCGCCGCACTTCGGGCAGACGATCATCACGTTCGAAGCGTCGATCGGGGCCTCTTTCTCGTAGATCCCACCCTTGGGATTCTTCTGAGTGGGCTTGGTGTGACGCTTGATGAAGTTGACCTTCTCGACGATGATCCGGTTGCGCTCGGGAAACGTCTTGAGGACCTTCCCTCGCTTGCCCTTGTCATCGCCGGCGATGACCTCCACCGTGTCGTTCTTGTCGATGTGCATGACTCTTACGCCCTTGAACCTCGCGCCTGCGCCGGCCTAGATGACCTCGGGGGCGAGCGAGATGATCTTCATGTACTCCTTCTCGCGGAGCTCACGCGCCACGGGCCCGAAGATGCGAGTGCCCCGCGGCTCTTTCTGATCGTTGATGAGAACGGCGGCATTGTGATCGAAGCGGATATAGGAGCCGTCCTTCCGCCGGTGCTCCTTCCGGGTGCGAATGATCACCGCCTTGGCGACCTCTCCCTTCTTGACCGGAGCGCCGGGTAGAGCGTCCTTCACCGAGACCACCACGATGTCCCCGAGCCGCGCATAGCGGCGCCCGGTGCCTCCGAGCACCTTGATGCACTGCGCCACCCGCGCCCCGGAGTTATCCGAGATGGTCAGCATCGTCCGCAACTGAATCATCGCTCGACTCCCGTTCCGCCGCTCCCACTAGATCGCAATCGCCTGCCGTCGACGCCCGCTCATTCGGCGCGCTCGATGACCTCGACGAACCGCCAGCGCTTGCCCTTGCTCAGCGGGCGGGTCTCCATGAAGGACACCACGTCGCCGACCCGGCACTGGTTGTTCTCGTCGTGCACCTTGAAGCGCTTCCGCCGGCGCACGTAACGCTTGTAGACGGGATGCTTGACCACGCGCTCGATCTGAACGACGACGGTCTTCTGCATCTTGTCCGAGACCACGGTCCCGACTCTGATCTTCCGGAGCTTGCGCTTCTCTTTGGTTTCTTCCATCACCAACCCCGGCGGCGCCGGATCCCTTCGCTCAGCCCTTGCTCGAGCGCTTCGCTGCCGTCGCTCGGCTCGACTTCGACTTCGACGCCTTGCCGGACGAAGCCTTCTTCTTGGTCGTCTTGGCGGCGCTCGACTTCGGCTTGCTCGTCTTGCGCTTGCTCGATGCGGCGCCCGACTTCGCCTTCGCCGCCGCCTTGCGTGCAGCCGGCTTGGCCTTGATCACCTCGGGCTCGGCCGCTTCGACCGCCGCTTCCTCACTCACCATCTCGGCCTTCGCCGGCCGCTTGACCTTGCCAGCCTTCGCCTTGCTGCCCGCGGCCGCCGGCGCACCCGCCTCCGCGGCTTCGCCGGCGCTCCGGGCCGCCTTCGCCCGGGCTCCGCGCGGCTCGGGACGCTCGGCCTTCATCGCGCCGAGCATCCGAATGCCTTTCTGGTGCTCATTAAAGATGGTCTGCAGGCGGGCCATGTCGCGCCTCGCCTCCCGGATCCTGAGCGGATTGTCGAGCTGCCGCATCGAGTTCCGGAACCGCAGGTTGAACAGCTCCTCCTGCAGGTCGCGGATCTTCAGCTCGACCTCGTCCGGGGTTAATTCCCGAATCTTGTCCGGATGGAGTTCCCGCATTTCAGCTCCCGATCCTTCTCACTCTCCGGCCAGCTCTTCGCGGGTGACGAAGCGAGTCTTGAGCGGCAGCTTCGACGCCCCGAGCCTGAGCGCCTGACGCGCCATCGGCTCGTCGATGCCCTCGAGCTCGAACATGACCCTTCCCGGCTTGATCACCGCCACCCAGTGCTCGGGCGATCCCTTGCCTTTGCCCATGCGGGTCTCGGCCGGCTTCTGCGTCACCGGCTTGTCCGGAAAGATCCGAATCCAGATCTTGCCGCCGCGCTTCACCTCGCGAGTGATGGCGACACGAGCCGCTTCGATCTGGCGATTGGTCACCCAGCTCGGCTCGAGCGCCTGGAGCCCGAACTCGCCGAAAGACACGGTGGCGCCACGATAGGCCTTGCCGCGGCGCCGCCCGCGATGTTGCTTCCGGTGCTTGACCCGCTTTGGGCTGAGCATCGCTTAGGTGCTCCCCCCGGTCGCGCCTGCGCCCGGCGCGACGGTGATCCTGGCCTTGGGACGGGTCAGGCGCTCGGTCTGCAGCCCGGTCACGTCCTCGGCCAACTTCTCGCCGTGAAAGATCCACGTTTTCACCCCGATGCACCCGTAAGTGGTGTGCGCGGTGGCGATCGCAAAATCGATATCGGCGCGGAGCGTATGGAGTGGCACTCGTCCATCCCGGTATTGCTCCCGCCTGGCCATCTCCGACCCGCCGAGCCGGCCCGAGCAGGCGACGCGGATTCCGAGGGCCCCTGATCTCCGAGCGGCGGTGAGCGCCTTCTTCATCGCTCGCCGGAAGGACACGCGCTGCTCGAGCTGGCGGGCGATGTGCTCGGCGACCAGTTGGGCATCGGCGTCCGGACGGCGAACCTCCTCGACATTGAGCAGGATCTGCCGGCCGGTGATGTGCTGGAGCTCGTCGCGGAGCTGATCCACCTGCTGGCCACGCCGGCCGATGACGATTCCCGGCCGGGCGGTGCGGATGGTGACCGTCACCTTGTCGGCGGCGCGCTCGATCAGGATCTTGGACACCCCCGCTTGCGAGAGGCGCGTCTTCAGGTACTTGCGAATGAAGAGATCCTCTTCGAGCAAGTTGGCGTACTCGCGCTTGGCGAACCACTTGGAGTCCCAAGTCTTGATGATCCCCAACCGGAAGCCGATCGGATTGGTCTTATGTCCCAAGACGCCCTCCTAACCCTCGTCCTTGGTGGCCACCACGATGGTGATATGGCTCATGCGCTTGAGAATCGGATACACCCGGCCCTGCGCCCGCGGGCGGAACCGCTTCATGGTCGGGCCGTCGCCGACGATCGCGCTCTTGATCACCAGATCCCCCACATCGATCCTGCTCTCCGCCCGCACCGCGTTGGCGACCGCCGACTTGAGGGTCTTGTTGATGGTCTTCGCCACCCGCTTGGGGGTGAAGCTCAAGAGATCGGTCGCGTACTCGACGCTCCGGCCGCGAATCATCTGCAGCACCTGGTTCGCCTTCCGCGGCGAGCAGCGAACGTAGCGGGTGATCGCTTTGGCCTCCATCATCCCTTCCTCGTTACTTGCGAACCGACTTCTTCTCGGTCTTGGCGGTCCTACCGGTGTGCCCGCGGAAGAGTCGCGTCGGCGAGAACTCCCCCAGCTTGTGCCCGACCATGTTCTCGGTCACATAGATCGGGATGAACTTGTTGCCGTTGTGGACGGCGATCGTGTGCCCGACGAACTCGGGAGGAATGGTCGAGCGGCGCGCCCAAGTCTTGAGCACCCGTTTCTCATTCTTCCGATTCATGAGCTCGACGCGGCCGAGGAGCTTCTCGTCGACGAAGGGGCCCTTCTTCACCGAACGTGTCATGACTTGCGATCCTATCCGCGGTGCCGCTTCTCGCGGCGCTTGACGATCAACGAATTCGAAGGCTTCTTCCGCTTTCGCGTCTTGTAGCCCTTGCTCGGAATCCCCTTCGGGCTGCATGGATGGCGGCCGCCCGAGCTCTTGCCCTCGCCGCCGCCCATCGGATGGTCATGGGGGTTCATGGCCACGCCGCGCACCTTGGGACGCTTGCCCAGCCAGCGACTGCGGCCGGCCTTGCCCCAGACCACGTTCTCGTGGTCGAGGTTGCCCACCTGTCCGATGGTGCACATGCAATTGAGACTGAACTTGCGCACCTCGCCCGAACGCATCCGCACCAGGGCGTGGTTGCCTTCCTTGGCCACGAGCTGGCAATACGTTCCCGCCGACCGCGCCACTTGTCCGCCCTTGCCCGGGGCGAGCTCCAGGTTGTGGATGCTCGAGCCAAGCGGCACTCGCCGGAGCGGCATGGCGTTACCCGGCCGGATCTCGACCGCCTCCGAGTCACCAGAGAGAAGGGTGTCGCCGACCGAGATCCCGAACGGCGCCAGGATGTAGCGCTTCTCGCCGTCGGCGTAGGCGAGGAGCGCAATGTTGGCCGAGCGGTTGGGGTCGTATTCGATCGACTTCACCCGCGCCGGCACTTCGAGCTTGTCGCGCTTGAAGTCGATGATCCGGTACAGGCGGCGATGGCGGCCGCCGATCCGGCGCTGCGACATGTTGCCCTTGTTGTTGCGACCGCCGGTGCGGCGCAGCCCCTCCACCAGCGACCTCTCGGGGGTGGTCTCGGTGATCTCGTCGAAGGCCGACACCGTGCGGAAGCGCTGAGTGGGGGTGATCGGCTTGAATTTCTTGAGCCCCATGTCTACACCTGCTCGAAGAGCTCGATCGTCTGGCCTTCGGCCAGGGTCACGAGCGCCTTCTTCCACGCGGAGCGAAAGCCGGCGTAGCGGCCCATCCGCTTGGGCTTGCCGCCGAAATTGATGGTGCGGACATTGGTCACCTTGACGTTGAAGATCTCCTCGACGGCTTTGCGGACCTCGATCTTGTTGGCCGCCGGGTGGACCTCGAACAGGTAGACATTGTCACGCTCGCGGAGGCGCGCTCCCTTCTCGGTGATGAGCGCGCGGCGGATGATCTGGCGCGCTTCCTTCATGCCTTCGCCACCTCCCCGATCTTGTCGAGCCCATCGACTTCGAGGACGATCACGTCGCTCTCCATCACGTAATAGGGATTGAGCTCACGCACCGCCACCGTGCGCAGGCGAGGGATGTTGCGGGCCGACATGAACGTATTCGGCTTGTGATCCGCAAGCACCAGGAGACAGCTCCTGCCACCGAGCCCCATCGTGTCGAGAAGCCCGGCGACCTCACGGGTGCGCGGGACCTCGTAGTTGAGGGAATCGACCACCCGAATCGCTTCGTCGGCGGCGCGCGCCGAAAGCGCCGAACGCAGAGCGAGCGCCTTGATCTTGCGCGGAACATAGAAGCTGTAGTCGCGGGGCCGCGGCCCGAAGGCGCGACCTCCGTGACGCCAGAGCGGCGAACGGTTCGAGCCGGCGCGAGCGCGTCCGGTGCCCTTCTGGCGCCAGGGCTTCTTGCCGCCGCCCGATACCGCCGCCCGGTTCTTGACCGAGGCGGTTCCCTGTCGTTGATTGGCCAGGAAGCTCCGCACCGCCTCCCAGATGGCATGAGTGCGCACCGGCTGACCGAAAACCGCCTCCGGCAGCTCGACCGTGCCTCGCTCCTTGCCCTGGGCGTTGTAGTGCTTGGCGATCATCTCGTTCCTCGACTTCGTCCCTATCTTCGCGTCGCTCGAATTCGAATTCGTCCCTTACTGCGCCCTACTTCTTCCGATCCGGTCCCGGCTTCTTCTTTTCCTGGGCGACTTGCTTGACGCCCGATGCCTGACGCCGGCGCCGCGCGCTCGCCGCCACCGCCGGCCGCACGAGGACGACCCCGTTCATCGCCCCGGGCACCGCTCCCATGAGCCAGAGGAGGTGAGACTCTCCATCGACGCCCACCACCTTGAGGTTGCGAACGGTGAGCTGCACCCCCCCCATCCGGCCGGGAAGCCGCCTTCCCTTCCACACCTTGCTCGGATTGGCGCTCGAGCCGATCGAGCCCGGCATGCGTCCCGTCTTCGAGCCGTGGCTGTCGAAGCCGCCGACGAAATTGTGGCGCTTCATCACCCCCTGGAAGCCCTTGCCTTTGGTGGACCCGGTCACGTCGACGAGCGTCCCCGGCTCGAACATCTGCACCGTGACTTCCTGCCCCACCGCGTAAGCCGAGGAGTCTTGAACCCGGAATTCGTGCAGGTATCGGCGGGGCTCCACGCCTTGAGCCTTGAAGTAGCCGGCGATCGGCTGGGACGTATGCTTCGCCTTCCGTGACCCGGCTCCGAGCTGGACCGCGGTGTAGCCGTCGGTCTCGATGGTGCGCGAGCGGACGACGACGTTCGGCTCCGCCTGGATGATGGTCACCGGGACCACCTTGCCATCGGGGTCGAACACCTGGGTCATCCCCACCTTCTTGCCGATGAGACCCACCATCGCCCTTCTCCTTCGCGCCCGCGCCTTCCTCGCTCAGACTTGCTCAGACTTCCCGTTCGGCCCCACCTACATCTTGATCTCGACATCGACTCCGGCAGGGAGGTCGAGTCGCATCAGGGCGTCGATCGTCTGCGGAGTCGACTTGAAGATGTCGATGAGTCGCTTGTGGACCCGCATCTCGAACTGCTCGCGAGACTTCTTGTCCACGTGAGGCGAGCGCAGTACCGTGTACACATGCCGCCGAGTCGGCAAAGGCACCGGCCCGCGAGTGGCCGCACCGGTGTCACGGGCGGTGCGCACGATATCGCTCGCCGACTTGTCGATCATCGCGTGATCGTACGACTTGAGCTTGATGCGGATCTTCTGCGTCTCGGCTGGCATTACCGCTCCTTCCGACTCCTACCCACACCCATCACTCGACGATCTTGCCCACGACTCCGGCCCCCACCGTCCGTCCACCTTCTCGAATCGCGAACCGCAGCCCCTCTTCCATCGCGATCGGCGTGATCAGCGTCCCGGTGATCGTCACATTGTCCCCCGGCATCACCATCTCCCGATCGTCCTGGAACTCCACGATCCCGGTCACGTCCGTCGTCCGGAAGTAGAACTGCGGCCGATATCCCTTGAAGAACGGCGTATGCCTCCCGCCCTCGTCCTTCGACAGCACGTACACCTCGCCCGTAAACTTGGTATGCGGCGTCACGCTCGTCGGCGCCGCCAGCACCATCCCCCGCTCCAGGTCTTCCTTTTCCACCCCCCGCAGCAGCAATCCGACGTTGTCCCCAGCCTCCGCTCGGTCGAGCACCTTGCGGAACATCTCCACCCCCGTCACCACCACGTCCTTCCGCGTCTCCTTGATCCCCACCCGCTCTACCTTGTCCCCCACCTTCACCGTCCCGCGCTCGACTCGGCCCGTTCCCACCGTCCCCCGCCCGGTGATCGAGAACACGTCCTCGATCGGCATCAGGAACGGCTTGTCCATCTCGCGCACCGGTTGCGGCACGTAGGTGTCCACCGCATCCATCAACTCCATGATGCTCTTCGACGCCTCCGCATCCTCCGGCTTCTCCATCGCCTTGAGCGCGCTCCCCCGGATCACCGGCACCTCGTCCCCCGGGAACTCGTACTTCGACAGGAGCTCCCGCACCTCGAGCTCCACCAGCTCCAAGAGCTCCGGGTCGTCCACCATGTCCACCTTGTTCAAATACACCACGATGTACGGCACCCCCACCTGGCGGGCCAGCAGGATGTGCTCCCGCGTCTGCGGCATCGGCCCGTCGGCCGCCGACACCACCAGGATCGCTCCGTCCATCTGCGCCGCACCGGTGATCATGTTCTTCACATAGTCCGCATGACCCGGGCAGTCCACGTGGGCGTAATGGCGCTTCGCCGTCTCGTACTCCACATGCGCCGTCGCGATCGTGATCCCACGCTCCCGCTCTTCCGGCGCGTTGTCGATCGAATCGAAGGTCCGCACCTGCGCCAGTCCCTTCTTCGACAACACCAACGTGATCGCCGAGGTCAGCGTCGTCTTCCCGTGGTCCACATGGCCGATCGTCCCCACGTTCACATGCGGCTTCGTACGCTCGAACTTCGCCTTCGACATGACTATCGACCTCCAAAGTCGATGCGGGATCCGGTGTCCGCTTGCGGACTCCCGGATCGTGTCAATCTGGAGCCCACGACCGGACTCGAACCGGTGACCTATTGCTTACCATGCAATTGCTCTACCGACTGAGCTACGCGGGCTCCGAGGGCGCCGCTTCCTTGGCCGGCTCCGGCGTCCAATACTGGAGCGGGAAACGGGATTCGAACCCGCGACCCCCAGCTTGGAAGGCTGGCGCTCTAGCCACTGAGCTATTCCCGCTCGCGCACCATCAAGACCGCAGCACGCATCCCGGCATGGTGGGGAGGGGAGGATTCGAACCTCCGTAGGCTTACGCCGACAGATTTACAGTCTGTTCCCTTTGGCCACTCGGGAACCTCCCCGCAAGTGGTCGAGAGTGCGATCCCCACGAGGCGGCCCATCCGCCCCGCTCGAAGAGAGCTGGCGACGGGACTCGAACCCATAACCTCCTCATTACAAGTGAGGAGCTCTACCAAGTTGAGCTACGCCAGCACGTGCTCGAACCATGAACTCGAAAGATCCAGTTTCCATGACCCAGCTCACCGCATGAATCGCGGGCGTCCGGCCACACCCAGCGGCGCCGTTTCGCATTGGAGACAGCAAGCCGCCTCACCGCACGCGCCCGCTCGTAATGCGGGTGAATGCCTGGCAGAGATCAGGATCGGGAGTTCAAGACGTGCAGGTAGGTGAGGACTCGGGCCCCTTTTGCGCTGGAGCGCCGGCCCCCCGCGGGCGCTCAACTCACGCCAACGGCGTGGATTGCGCAAAGAGCGAAGTCTAGAGAGACGCCTTCGCGGCTGTCAACGGGAAAAACCGCTGCGAGCCGGCCCCGGGCATGCCGGGATTCCGCACTCGCGCCCTTATCTCACCCCCGGCTCCGTCCTGATGCCTCCACCGTCGATTAAGTACATTAATAGTAGGAAGTTAGTTCCGCTTGAGGCGGCTTCCCGAGGCGTGATCCTCGACCGCGTAGCCCAGCTCCAGGAGCTCCTGGCGAAGCCGGTCCGCTCGACCCCAGTCGCGAGCGGCCCGGGCGGCCTCCCGTTCCGTCTGCAAAGCAAGGACCGAGGCGGGGATAGCCGCTTCCGCGGCCCCGAGCTCGAGGCCGAGCAGCGATCCCAGCTCCTGAGCCGTGGCTCCGGCCGCGGCCACCGAGGCCTCGAACCCGGGGCCACCGTCCCCCCCTTCGCTCCGCATCCTCCCGATCTCCCGCGCCAGTTCGAAAAGGGCGGCGAGGGCGCGAGCCGTGTTCAGGTCCTCGTCCATGCTCGCCCTGAACTGCTCCCGGGCGGCGGCGATCCGGCGCTCGACCTGCGGGTGTCCGCCCCGGGAAGAGTCCCCGCCGCGGCCGGAGGTCTCGCTGGAGCTTCCGGAGTCGGCGACGAAGTTGCGCAGCCGCTTGAGCGCGCTTTCCGCCTCGCGCAGCCGCTCGAGCGAGAACTCGATCGGGCTCCGATAGTGGGTGGTCATGAGGTAGTAGCGGACGACCGCCGGATCCACCTCGCGAAAGACATCCTCGGCCAGGAAGAAGTGCCGGGTCGACTTGGACATCTTCTCCCCGCCCAAGTTCACGAGCCCGTGCTGGATCCAGTGATGGACGAAGGTCTGCTCGGTGGCGGCTTCCGACTGCGCCCGCTCGTTCTCGTGATGAGGAAAGAGGAGATCCATTCCGCCGCCGTGAAGATCGAGGACCGGTCCCAGGTAGCGCATCGCCATCGCCGAGCACTCGATATGCCAGCCCGGACGCCCCTTGCCCCACGGGCTGGGCCAGGAGGGTTCACCCGGCTTGGCTCCCTTCCATAGGGCGAAGTCCTCGGGATTGCGCTTCTGCTCGCCCACCTCGATGCGGGCCCCGGCTCGCAGCTCTTCCACCCGCCGGCCGGAGAGCTCGCCATACCGCGGAAAGCTCGACACGGTGAAATAGACGTCGCCGTTCGCAGCGTAGGCATGATCCTTGGCGATGAGGTCCTCGATGAGCTCGACGATGTCTGGAATGTGCTCGCTCGCCTTGGGCGAGACGGTGGGAGGGAGGACGTTCAAGAGCTGGGTCGCATCGACGTAAGCCTGGATGTTGCGCTCGGCGATCGCCCAGTAGTCGACGCCCTCTTCCTGCGAGCGGGTGATGATCCGGTCATCGACGTCGGTGAAGTTGTGAACGAGAGTGACCTTATAACCCAGGCTCTCGAGGTAGCGGCGAACCGTATCTCCGAAGACCGCGGCGCGCAGATGACCGACATGCGGCCGGTCCTGCACGGTCATGCCGCACACGTACATGCCGACCTCACCCGACTTCACCGGGGTGAAATCCTTGATCGTGCGGGTGAGGTTGTCATGGATGCGAAGAGTCATTTCGGCTCCCAAGAAGCTACGGGAGCAACCGGCGGGCCCGCCCGGCGGGCGAGCGCCAGCTCGCACATGCGCTCGACGAGCTCTGCGTAGCTCATTCCCGCCGCTTTGGCCGCCATCGGCAGGAGACTGGTCTCGGTCATTCCGGGGATGGTGTTCACCTCGAGCACATACGGCTTGCCGTCGGGAGTGAGGCGAATATCAACGCGAGCGAAGTCGGAGCAACCGAGGACATGGAAAGCCGCGAGCGCCTCCTTCTCGACGCGGAGCGCCACCTCCTCGTCGAGCCGAGCGGGGCAGGTATAACGGCTCATCCCTTTCGTGTATTTGCACTGGTAGTCGTAGACATCACGAGTGGGCTCGATCTCGACCACCGGCAGCGCGCGATCGCCGAGCACCCCGACCGCGAGCTCCCGGCCCGGGATGTAGCGCTCGATGAGCACCCGATCCCCGAAATGGGCCGCGGCCTCGACCGCCGCTTCGAGGTCGGTCCAGGCATGGACAACCGTCACCCCGATCGTCGAGCCCTGATCGACCGGCTTGACCACGATCGGCAGCCCGCCGAGATGGGAAAGAGCCGATGGAGGGCTCTTCTTGGCCGCCGATTCGCCGGCCACGACGCGCGCTGCGGCGACCGGCATATCGACCCACTCGGGAGTCGTCACTCCCGCCCAGACGAAGAGTCGCTTCGCCATCACCTTGTCCATGGCCAAGCCGGAAGCCAGCGGTCCCGATCCGGTGTAGGCCATTTCCTTGAGCTCGAGGAGCGCCTGCAACCGGCCGTCCTCTCCGGCGCCGCCATGAAGAGCGATGAAGATGACGTCCACTTGACCGGCGGCGCCTTTGAGCAGGTCATGCGTGTGCTCGGCCAGCACCGGATGGCGATCGGAGCCGACGGCGACCATCTCGTGGCTGCCGGCAGCAACGGACGTCGCTTCTCCTGCCGCCTGGCCGAGAGCGAGGCGCTCGCCGGCAACTAGGCGTCCGGTGCCGGGGTCGCCCGCCAGGACTCGATGCCCGCGTTGGATGAGTGCGGCGACGATGCCGGCTCCGGTCTTCAGGCTGATCTCACGCTCGGCGGAGGCGCCGCCCATGAGTACGAGAACGTTCACGAGTCCTCCATTGGAAAAGATGAAGGGAGTGGCTGAGTCCCGCGAGTCGCGATGGTAGCGCAGGTGAGCGATCGGCGCAGGCCAACTCGGCGCGCCAACTCGGCGCAGGCACGACAAGGGGGCGCCGCGGGGCGCCCCCTTGCAGGATCGGCCGTGTTTCGAGCGAGCTTTCGCTGCTACTTGACCAGGGTCATCCGGTGGGTCTCTTCGAAGTTACCCGCCTTGAACCGACAGAAGTACACCCCCGACCCCATCGCCTTCCCCGACCCATCCATCCCATCCCACACCGCTCCGTACGTCCCCGCCTCCTTCTCCTCATCCACCAGCACCCGCACCTCCCGACCCGCTACGTCGAACACGGTCAGCGTCACCGCCGCCCGCTCCGGCAGCTGGTACTGGATCTCGGTCGAGGGATTGAACGGGTTCGGACGGCTCTCGTGGAGAGCGAAGCGAGTGGGCCGGTCCGCTGACTGGCCCGGGTTCACCGCATTCGTCTCCCCGGTCAGCTTCCTCAGGAAGAAGTCGTCCATCGCGCAGTCGAGGATGTTCTCCCCACCTGCGTCCTCGGCGCTGAAACGGAAGCGCGTCTGGCTGGTGAACGAGAAGTTGAAGGGCCCGAGATTGAAGGGGTGCTCGATCCACTGGTTTTGAGCGGGAGCGGCGATCCGCTGGATCCGGGTCCAGGTGGCTCCGCCGTCGGTCGAGACGTCGAAGTCCAGGTGATCCTCGGCGGCGTTGTTCATGTAGGCCCAGAGCCAGACGCTGCCGCGGGCCAGCGTCGCCCCGGAAAGGTCGAGGATCGGGCTCACGATCGTCGTCCGCCCGTCCACCTCTTCGACGGTGAAGGGAGAGCCTGGCGGCGGATTGCCGGTGACCCAGCAGATCACGCCGGGATTCGGAGTGTGATCGTCCTCGGGCTGGATCTGAGTCGGACCCGCCGAGGTGCCGTTGGGATCCGCACGCTCCCAGGTGCCGTCGTTCCCCGGCTCGCTGACCGTCCAGCCCTGATCGGTCTCGACGTTGTCATCGAGGCTCACCGTGTACGGGCCCACCCCGAACAGGTAGTAGTTCGCGGGAGCGCCGTCGGGGGCTTCACCCTGAGTGCCGTTGGTGTTGCTGGCGGTCAGATAGTAGGCGACGGCGGTGCCGTTGCTCTGACCGGGGATGTCGGCGGTGAAGTTGGAACCACCCAGGTACGTCATGCTGACGTTCGAGTAGGCCCCGCCGTTGATCGAGTAGTGGAGGACCGGAGAGCCGTTGTCGAGCGGGAAGGGTCCGGTCGCCGTGATCGTCGCCGCCACCGTGTAGGGCCCCGGGCTCAGGGTGTCGTTGAGCGGCGTGTGGGTGATGGTCACGTACTCGGTGATCGTCGGGCATGAGAAGCCGTGATTCGTGGCCGCCCGGCAGATGTCGTCGTAGTTGGGGGTGCCGTTCCCCAGGTTGCCGTCGTTGTCATCGATGTTGAAGTAGGCCAGCACCTGCTCCGGCTGGAAGTCCGGAGTGTAGAGCTTGCGGGCGTAGTGCCAGAGA
>JBIOUT010000122.1:0-5549 GCA_044867365.1 Candidatus Eiseniibacteriota bacterium
CTTCGACCACGACCGGACCACCGAGCGGGATGTCATCCGCAGCTTCGAAGACCTCGGGGGTGAGGAGAAGATCGAGCCCAGCGCCGCCGTCCTCGAGCCGGGCGGCGGCAAGACGGCGGCCGCCACGGGCCATGACGCCGCGCAACCCTAGAATGACGCCGACCGTGCGCACCCGACTTCCATCGGGAGATCGCAGGGCGCCGTCGAGGCTCAGGATGCCGTGCCGGGCGAGTGCGGCGGTGAAGATGCGAGGCCGCTGCCGGCCGAGAGTGAAGAGGTCGTACTGCATCGTATTTCCTCCCCCTTCGTGTGCGAAAGCGAACCCCGGCGCCTCTTTCCGAATCCTCCGGCGGCTCCGCGTGAGGGTCCGAGGCGCACTCTCGGGAGGCGTATCCATTTCCGGCGAAGGAATCCATGCCGGGCCCTCGCGGCCGAGCAACGCCCGCAGAGCGGAGTCGGGGATTCGCCCCCGCAATCGGCGCACGAGATCGTCGGGTCCAGCAAACGCACGGCGGCCCCGTACTGCGGCCACCACCTCGACCGTGGCGCGATCCATCCCTGGAAGATGGATGAGTCCGAGGCGAACTGACGCTCCTCCGTCGCCACCTTCCACTCGAGAATCGATTCCACTTTCGTCGAGATCGGCGGCGGCGATGGTCACCCCTCGCGTGCGCGCCCAGAGCTCGATCGCCGGCAGACGCACCGGATGAAGATCCGCCAGGGCAGCCACGAGAGAGGCAGGATCAGCGCGGGCCAGGTCGCCGAGCATCGCCAGGGCGGCGGAGCGGGCCAACCAGGGCCCCTCCTCCTCGAGATGGGGAGCCAATCGGATGAGAGCTGAAATGAGGGCTTCGCCTGCTTCGGGAGTCTGACCGGCCGCCTGGAGCTGGTGCTGGAATTCGGGGCGCAGCGCATTGAGCGCTGCCCCATGGCCCTCGGCACCGCGCTCGATCATTTCCTCGGCGGTCTGCTCGGCAATTCCACGCTCGCGGAGAGCGCCGACGAGATCGGAGATGAAGAGGATCAAATCGCTTCCGCCCGTCACCTGGCCGGGACTGATGACCGGCAAGCGGGGAGACGGCGCATCGGGAGCGCGGCGGAGGAGCACCAGAGCGCGAGCGAGCTCGCGCCTATCCTTTGGCCGTCGCTGGTGCAGAGCCCGCGCAAACGCCGCACCGCCGCGCCCGGCGAGCGGGCCGGCGAGAAGCTGAGCGAGATCGCTCCATGCCACCCCGGCGCCTTCTCCCGCCGCCGTCTCCGCCTGGAGACGTCCCCCGACTCCTGCTTTCTCGAGCAGGGCGAGCGTCGGGCTCGCCATCACCCGCACGGCAAGCGGGCCGGCGGCGATCGCATCCTCGGCCAGACGTCCCACTCTTCGCCCCGGCGTAGAAAACGGCGCCCATACGCGAATATCTGCGGCTCCTGAAAGACCGATGACCCGTCCCGCCAACCGCACTGCGAGACCGGCCAGCCGGCGTGAGCCCGGCGGGGCGCGATCGGGACTCGGGGATCGCTCTTCGACGAGGGCCACGAGCCGGCGCACCTGGGCGGAATCGAAGCCGTGAGCCTCGCCGAGCCAACGGGCGGCGGCGGCGGGAGTGAGGCGATCGGCCGCGAGCGGCTCTCGCGCGCCTCCAATCTCCGCCAGGGTGCGCCCGGTGCGAGCTCCGGCCTCGCCGGTCTCGAGCTCGACGAGGGGCAGAGGGCCATGATCGCCGACCCATGCCGGCAAGCGACCGCCCTCTTCGGGCAACGGTGCGCTCGAGAAACCCAGGGCCCAGCCCACCCAGCTCGCCGACCACCCGGGAGCCACACCCAGCGTCGGACGGCTCGAGAGCGCGCGGCTCACTTCATGGAGCCGGATCACCGGGCCGAGAGCTCCGCGCCGGGCGATGGCCTCGAGCTCGATGGTGAGGCGGTCCTCGGGCGGCAAGCGGCGGCGTCCGCTGCATGCCGCCAGCACCCGCTCGTGCAAAGAAGCCATATCCTCCCACGCATGCGGATCGGGCGCCGGCGGCTCGACCAGGAGATCAGGAGCCGCGATCTGTGCGAAGAACTCCCGGGCTGCCTCGTGCAGAGCGCTCGCTCCGCGAGCGCCGGCGGCTTCGACCAGCGATCCGGGCCAGCGGGCTCTGGCGCCAGCGCGCGAGCCTTCCGGGCGCAGTCGTTCGGGTTTTGGCGCTGGTCGGCCGGGCCGCGGCGTCACCTCACTGCCCTCGTGGTCCCCCCGGATTGTCACGAGCATGCGGTGAAGCGGTGCATCCTCGACCTCCACGATGCAAACCGGTGGGGCAGGCACCTGCGGGAGGCTGAGGTCACGGCCCAGCTCGACCAGCAACGAGGAGTGTTCCGACTCGCCGAAATCGGGAAGCGCCAATCGGAGGCCGTTCCCAATGACCGCCCGCACCTGCCCGAGCGTCCGGACCAGGAACGCCAGACGGTCCTTATCGGCCACCGCCTGCGGCCTGACGACAGCGAGGGCGAGAATGGCCTCTTCCCCGCCGGCACGGGCGAGATCGGCCGCCGAAGCCTTGGCGCCTTCTCCCAAGAGCTCGAGAGAGGTAAGCGCCTCAGTGCGGCGCGGGAAGAGGAGGAGATCGACGCCGTGCGCTTGCGAAAGAGCGACTCTCACCCCGACTCGGGGCTCGAGACCGGCGGCCCGTGCGGCGCGAACGAAGCGCGGCGAGGCGGCGAGGGTTCGCCGGTCGGCCAGGGCCAGCCCCGCCAGCCCCAGCTCGGCCGCCCGGCGAATCAGGGCATCAACGGAGCACCCTCCATAAGGAAGGCTAAGCTCCGATTGGACGTCGAGTAGCAAGCTCATCTCGACACCAGTTTGCTATACGCACGGATAGGTTGTCAAGAGAAAATAGGCGGCTGGGGAACCCGGGGGCAAGCGGCCGGAGGGAGCCAATAGACCGCCTGGGACAGCCGGGGGACATCCCAAGTTGAGGCCCTGCCGCCGGTTTTGATAGCATCCGGCGCCGATTCGATCGGATAGGCGCCGGTCTCCATCGGGCGATCGCCTCAGAGGATGCGTCGCAGAGGGTGCCACCTCTCACTCCCCCCGGCTTCCGCCTTCAGCATCCCATGATCCAACCCATGAAAGCTTCGGCCGCAGGCCCCTTCGGTCACTTCACCCGATTCGCTCTTCTCACTCGCTGCGCGCTCGTCATCTCCGCGCTGTCCCATCCTTCCTGGTTCCCAGGCACCGCTTTCGCGGAGGCCCCAGCCCCGACCTCGATCGAGCCTCGGGTGCTCGTGAACGGGCTCCAGGTCCTGCTGCTTCCCGAGCAAGGGCGTGACATCGCCTCGGTGCAGCTCTGGTATCGGGTAGGCCTTCCGGAAGAAGACGCGGAGACGCTGGGCTTCGCCCACCTGCTCGAGCATCTGATGTTCACCGGAACCGCGGCCCACCCGGATTTCCGGGGGGCGGTTGCGTCGCTCGGCGGGCAGACATCATCAGGCCCCCGCGAAGACTTGACGTATTTCATCGACGACGTGCCGAGCTCGTCGGTTCCGGCGGTTCTCGCCCTCGAGGCCGATCGCATGCGAGACCTGGCCCTCGCCCCGGCCGCGATCGAGAAATCGATGGCCGAGGTCCAACGTGAGGAAGCGGAGTTGGCGGCTCGGGGCGGGCAGGCAGCCCTAGTCCGCGCGGTCGAGGCGGCGGCTTTCGCCGGCCATCCCTATGCGAATTCGTCTCGCGTCCCGGCCGCTTCCTCGGCCAATCCCGAACGCTGCCGGACGTTCTATGAGCGTTTCTTTGGACCCGACCGCGCTTGTCTGGTGGTGGCCGGGGGCTTTGATGCGGACTCGGTCGCGACCGCGATCGACGTCCACTTCGGCGCTCTCGCAGCCAGGGGCAACCCTCGCTCGGCGCTTCCTGCGCCTCCCGATCCCGGCGAGCGGAGAAAGACCATCGAAGTTTCAGGGATCTCGGGACCGTGGATCGCCATCGCTTATCGGGCGCCGGGCGCCGGCTCGCCGGACGTCGATGCGCTCAAGCTCATCGAGTCCTATCTCAATGTCGAAGCGGCGGACAGCCTCTCCGCCGGACTCTTGCCTCCCGGTGAACGCATCCCGGTGGCGGCGACCGCGGCTCATCTGAACGAGCTCATCGGTGTCGAGCTCCTCACCATCCTCGCGCCGCTTCCACCCGGCGGTAACGCCGATCACGCCATCGATCGCCTCGCCGGGATGATCGGCCGCACCGCGGGATCGGTGATGGATCCGGCGAATTTCGCCATCCTCCGCGACCGTGTCCGACTGGCTCAGGCGGCTTCTCTGAACACGGTGCGCGAGCGGGCGAGCGCTCTCGCCCTCGCCTACTTGCGCGACGGGACGGCGCGCACGGTGGCCGGCACCGATTCCGCCCTCGCCGCTCTCGAGCCGTCTCAGTTCTCGCGTGCCGCGGCATCGACCCTGAACCCGGACCAGGCGATCGGCCTCAAGATCCAGCCCGCCGCCAAACGCAGCGATTGACATGAGACCATTCGGCAGACCCTTCGGCGCTCGTCTGTTCCTCAGCTCCATCCTTCTCGCCCTTCTGCTCATCGCTCCTTCTGCTCGATCGGCCGCGAAGTCGCCGACCGCGAAAGCGACCATTGCCAAGGCGCCCACTCGCGCACCGATCACGTCGAGCAAGCTCGGCAATGGATTGCGCATCCTGACTCTCTCCGACCCAGCGACTCCCACCGTGACCGCGGGCCTCTGGATCAAGGCAGGATGGGTGCATAACCCGCGCGGCCGCGAGGGACTGGCCGACCTCTGCGCCGCCACCGACAAGCAGCGGGTGCGACAGGCGATCGCCAAGGGACGGTTGGGCAAACCGTATTTCTCCGAATGGTTCGATTCCTCGGTGTCGTCCGACTACACGGTCTTCTCGGTCATCGCGCTCGCCGGCGATCTCGAGCCGGCGCTCGACGCCTTGCGGGCGGTCGCGCGCGCGAGCGATGACGCCTTCGTCGGCACGTCCTCGTTGAAGCGGGATGCGATCCTCAACTTGATGCGCACGCGCTTCGTCCCGGGGCTCGTGGCGCGCGAGGCGCTCGGTACCGTTCTCTTCGGCGATCGCCGCCCCCTGGGTTTCTCCGCTCGATTCCAGACTCTTCTCGGCTTGCTTCCTCAGGATGCACGGGCCTTCCAGGACAATTACTACCGGCCGGAAAACGCCATCGTCACGGTGGAGGGAGCGATCGAATCGGATGCCGCCGGCGCCGCCGTTCAACGACTCTTCGGCGACTGGAAGGGAGCAGCGTCCATACCGGAAGCCCCCGCCTGGGGTCGTGCCGCACCTGCCCCGGCGCGCCCCGGCGTCACCCTCATCGACGATCCCGACGCTACGGAAGTGGTGATCATCGGCGGTCTCTCCGGTCCGGGACGTGACGATCCCCAAGGATTCACCGCCCTCCAGCTCCTTCATCAAGTTGTGGGCGGCGGCAGGATCGAAGCCGCGATCGGAGGTGCGGACTCTACCGGAGGCAAGGCCCGGATCCCCTCACCGCTCAGGAGGTTTCTTGCCCAGATCCGGACCAATGCGCGAGGAAGCG
>JBIOUT010000123.1:0-3011 GCA_044867365.1 Candidatus Eiseniibacteriota bacterium
CGAGAACGGCGAGGGCGATCGACGCCCACAGGAGACCGGGAACATCGACCCTGGTGATCTTGACCGCGATCGGGAGCGACGCGGCGCCGAGGATCGACCCGAGCGATACATAGCGCGTGATCGCCACCGTCAATGCGAAGACGGCAACGGCAACAAGGGCGGCGGCCGGCGCCAGCGCCAGCATCGCTCCTGCTCCCGTCGCCACTCCCTTGCCGCCGCGAAAGGCGGCGAAAGGGCTCACCACGTGTCCGAGAACCGCCGACGCTCCCCCCGCCACTGCCCAGCCGCCCGCTGCGCCACCGAGGAGAGCGCGGGTGAGAAACACGGCTCCGGCTCCCTTGAGGAGATCGACGGCGAGAACCACGAGCCCTGCCCGCGGGCCGAGGGTGCGGTAGACATTGGTCGCTCCCGGGTTGCCGCTTCCCGACTGGCGGAGATCGATGCCGCGGCCCCGCGCCCACCAGAGCCCGGTGGGGATCGAGCCGAGGCCGAAGCTCAGGAGGAGGCAAAGAAGGGGGCGCATCATGCAGCTCCTACCCGCCGCCGCCGGCGGCGGCGCGGTCGCATGAAACGCAGCTCGAGCGGGGCATGGGCGATGGCAAGCGCCTCGCGGAACTGGTGCTCGAGATAGCGGCGGTAATGCGGCGGCAGGGCGTCGGGCTGAGTGGTCTCGATCGCGAAGCGGATCGGGTTCACCCCGCGCTGCACGGCGCTTTTCAGCTCCTGGCGGCCGTGCGCGGGAGCAGGCGGCGGGGTGCGCTCGACCGCCGCCGCGAGCACCTGGGTGAGCTCGGCCTGGGCCCATTGCCGGCGGGCCTCGTGATACGTCTGGCGGATGAGTCCGGGCAGGCGATGCAGGCGCTGGCCGCTCAAGGCGGAGATGAAAAGGCCGGGCGCGTAGCCGAGCTCGATCGCGTGCTCACGGAAGGCGTCCTCCATGCGCTTCGAGCTCATCGTCTCCTTCTCCACCAGATCCCACTTGTTGAACAGGAGAATCGCCGGCTTGCGCGCTTCGGCGATGTGGGCGCCGATTCGATAGTCCTGACGGCCGAAAGGTTGCGATGCATCGAGGACGAGCACCGCAACGTCGGCGCGATCGATCGCTTCGACCGCCCGCACCATCGAGTAGAACTCGGTGCGGGTATCGACGCGGGTTCGCCGCCGGAGTCCGGCGGTGTCGATGAGGATGAATCGGTCGCCGTTGAGGATGCAGGCGGTATCGACCGCATCGCGGGTCGTGCCTGGACGATCGTCGACGATCATTCGCTCTTCGCCGAGCAGGCGATTGACGAGCGACGATTTGCCGACATTCGGACGGCCGACGATCGCCACCCGGATGCCGGCCCCGCGGCCTCCGTCTCCGTCGCTGTCGCCCGGGGCTTTGGCTTGGGGAGCGGGGAACCGGGAGATGACGAGATCGAGGAGATCGCCGGTCTCCCGGCCATGGAGGGCGGAGATGGCCAGAGGATCACCGAGCCCGAGTCGAGCGAAGTCGTAGGCCTCGATCGCCTTGGAATCGGAATCGGCCTTGTTGGCGACGAGGAGAACGGGGCGGGCGCTCTCCCGGACGACGCGGGCAATCTGCTCGTCGAGCGGGGTCAAGCCGGTCTCGACATCGACGACGAAGAGAACGACGGCCGCCAACTCGAGCGCCGCCTCGACCTGGCGCCGCACCTGCGCATCGAGGCCGCGGCTGGCCTCGGGAAAGAGCCCGCCGGTATCGACCATGAGAAATCGCCGGCCCGCCCATTCCGCTTCGCCGACCACGCGATCACGGGTGACGCCGGGCATGTCATCGACCACCGCTTGCCGCCGGCCGACGATGCGGTTGAAGAGGGTCGATTTGCCGACATTGGGCCGGCCGACGATCGCCACCAACGGACGCCCCATGCTCCGCTCCGCCCCGGTCAGGCCTTCTCCCACACCGGGTTGGTCAGAAACGCTTCGTCGCCGAGCCCGACATGGATCGGTACGGCGAGCGACGCTTCGAGCTCGGCAAGACTCAGGTCGTCGAGAAAGAGCGATCTGCCGTTGATGCAGGCCGGAGGCAGGCAGACCACCTCGCCGGGTCCACCGTGCGAAGCCACCGCGCGCCGGATGTCATCCCCGGCGAGCAATCCGGAGACGGTGATTCCCGGTCCCAGGAACTCGTTCTCGACGACGACCAGATCGACCCGCCGGGCGTGGCGGGCGAGCACCCCGCGCACGAGCTCGGCCTCGATCAATGGAGCCGCCATGACCCCGGTGATCACGGTGGCGTGACGGCCGCGCACCCGCTCGGTGATTGGCAATCGCTCGCCGTCCTCGCCAAGCCGATCGATGAGTCGCCGTGCGAGCCCGACCCCGTCCTCGAGCTGCGGGAAATCCTGATAGTGATCGGACTCGGGGATCGGGCTTCCGGTGAGGAAGTACCATTCGTCGGCGAGATAAACGAAGGGCGTGCCGAGGCGCGAGCGGTAGCGCGATTGCATGCGCTCGACCTGATCGAGGACGGTGCGGGCGAAGGGCGCGGTCACCGGCTCGAGCTCGGGCAATCCCTGGCGATGCTTGGTGAGCCCGAGGGGAACGACGGCGACCGACGCCACCCCCGGGTGGAGACCGGCGAGGGTCTCGGCGGTGTCATCAAGGACCGACCCGTCGTTCAAGCCGGGACAGAGGACGACTTGCGCATGAACCCGCACCCCTCCCTCGACGAGACGGCGGAGCCGCGGGCGAACATCGGCGACGGGGCTTGCCGCGTCGATGCCGAGGAGCCGCGCGCGTACGATGGGGTCGGTGGCGTGGACCGATACGTAGAGCGGGCTCAGCCCCTGAGTCAAAATGCGCTCGAACTCCCAGGGGCGAAGATTGGTCAGGGTGACGTAGTTGCCGTGCAGGAAGGAGAAGCGATAGTCCTCGTCGCGAACATAGAGTCCTCGCCGGTGGCCCTTCGGCATCTGATCGATGAAACAGAAAACGCACTCATTGCCGCATACCCGCGCCTTCATCTCCTCGGTTTCGATACCGAGGGA
>JBIOUT010000124.1:0-5120 GCA_044867365.1 Candidatus Eiseniibacteriota bacterium
GTCGCCAGCTGCAACCCGGCGTGCACTCCATCCAACTCCTGCTACCATCGCGCAACCCGCGACTTCCTGCCGATCTCGACTCAGGGAATCAACCAGGCGCGCTTCGGCGATCTCGATCATGACGGCGACCTCGATCTCCTGGTGGGATCGACCGAATCGAGCGCGGTTCTCGACAACTTGATCTACTTCATCAACACCGGCACCCCGCAGAGTCCCATTCTTCAGCCGGTCGACATGAACTTCATCAAGGCGATCGACATCGGGCGGGGCTCCCAGCCTGCCACCGGAGACCTGGACGGCGACAACGACCTCGACCTGTTCATCGGGGGCGATGACGGCCTGATCATTCCTTACTGGAACACCGGCACCCGAACCTCCCCCAACCTGATGCGCGGACCGGCGCTCAAAGACAACCTGAACGTGACGATCGACGTCGGCTCGGGAGCGGCGCCGGTGTGGATCGATTACGAGGGAGACGGCGATCTCGACCTCATCGTCGGCACCGGGCAGAGTCCGGCTCGCCTCCGCTTCTATCGCAATGACGGCACCGCGGCGGCGATGTCGCTACGGCTGGTCAACTCGCAGTTCGGAAACGTCAGCGCCGACTTCAACGCCGCTCCGGCGGTCGGCGATCTCGACGATGACGGCGACCTCGACCTCCTGGTGGGCGAGTTCGGGGTGACCGGCAACCCGCGACTCTTTTATGTGCGCAACGACGGCACGTCCCAGAACCCGGTCTGGGTGACGGTTTGCGATGACCGTCCGGCCACCTGCGTCTTCGCCGAGCGCGTCTTCACCGGCGACATCTCCCCCGAGCTTTACGATCTCGATCATGACGGAGATCTGGATCTGCTGCTCGGCGAGCGCGACGGCAACGTGAACTTCTACCGGAACGCCGGCTCACCTCAGGTCTTCAACTTCGTGCTCGAGTCGCAAGCCTTCGCCGGCGCCCAGGTGGGATTCGAGAGCGCACCGGAGGTCGCCGACATCACCGGCGACGGTTTCGAAGACCTCTTCTGCGGCGAGGCGAACGGGGGCCTCGACTACTATCGCCAGGTGCCTCCGATCGGGATCGAGGAGCCGGCCCCCGCCCCGGAGGCGCGCCCCCTCCTTCAGGTCCGGCCCAACCCCACCCGCGGCGGCGTCATCGCCACCTTCGAGCTCTCGGCGCCGGGGCGGGCTCGCGCCGCCCTCTACACGCTCGACGGGCGTCTCATCCGCCTCCTCGCCGACCGCGAGCTTGGTGCCGGACGCCATCCCCTCGTCTGGGACGGGCGCGACGACCATGGCCGGCGGCTACCCGCCGGCACCTATCTCCTGAGAGTCGAGCACTCCGGCAAGACACTCGTCGCCAAGGTCACCATCGTCCATTGACGATCTGATCCAGCCGGTTCCGCCGTCTACACCGCTGGCTGTCATTCCATGGCGTTATGCCGTCAGCCGACCGGCGACGCGCAGAATCAGCAACTTCGACTCGGCTCCGGGGTTTCTATTCTGAACAACACGGTCAGGATTCACCCGGAAGTGACGATCAATACGAAGCCGATCGGATCGCGGGAGCTCCCGGTGGACCGGCCCCTCGAGCCCAGCAAAATGACGCGTTTGAACCAGACTCGCGGGAGAAGTGAGCGCCGGCACATCGCAGGTGTGGGAGCGGCGATCCCCGTCTTCATGCTGGCGAGCGGCCTTGCGGCCGGCGCCGAGACCGGCGCCCCGCGAATCCGCGCCATCCGCATCGAATGCTCCGGGGTCTTCGCCGGGGAAGAGCGCTCCTCCTTCGTCTATCGCGCCGCCGATGCCATCCACGTAACCACGCGCTCGGAATTCATCAATCGAGAGCTCCTTTTCGCAGTCGGTGATTCTCTCGACCCCGCCCTCCTACGCGAAACCGAGCGCAATCTTCGCAAGTACAGCGCCATCCGCTCGGCCACGATTCGCACCGAGCCCGCGGGCACCAACGAGGTCGATGTCGTGGTGTCGACCGAGGACGCGTGGACGACGGCCCTCGGCGTCACCGCGAGTCGCACCGGCGGCCGGCTGCGAGCGGGGGTATCGGGCCAGGAGAGAAACTTCCTCGGCGCCGGCAAGGAACTCGGAATCGCCGTGCGCTCCGGGCCGGATCGCCGGACCTGGGAGTTTCTCTACGGCGATCCGCACATCTTCGGCAGCATGGTCACCTTCGATGTCCTCGACGCCGAGAACAGCGACGGTTATCGCCGGCGAGTGGCGACGGCCCGCCCCTTCCGCTCGCTCGACACGCCCTGGGCGGCATCGACCGCTTACGAGCAGAGCAAGAGCGACATCCGGCTCTATACGGGCGGAATCGAGACCGCCAAGTTCCGCGAACACACGCAGAATATTGCGCTCGAGGGGGGACTTCGCGTCAGCGACCCCGGCGCCCCGCGAGTGGTGCGGCTCTTTAGCGGCTACCGCCTGGAGGACGCCCGTTACGACCAACCTCCTCCCACCGCCGACTCGGCGAGCTCCGAATTCCCCGTCGACCGCCGCTTCGGTTACTTCCTCGGTCGGCTGGAAATGGAGCGGCACAATTACATCGTCGAGCACAACGTCAACCGCCTGTCTCGGCAGGAGGATTTCGACCTGGGCACCCGATTCGCCGTCGAGTTCGGCGCCTCACCGCGGCTCTTCGACGCCGATCACGCCTTGACCGGCGGCCTCTTGCTCTCGCGCGGGATCCGGCTACCTCGAGGGTTCGTCCTCGGTTCGGCGTGGGCTCGGAGCCGCTACCGGGAGGGTCGGGGAGAGAACGCCCTCACCTCGGCGCAACTGACCGCGGTGTTCATGGCGCACGAGAAGCAGGAGCCGGGATCGCATACGCTGGTCGCTCATGCGCTCTACGGCGCCGGTTGGAACCTCGACGCCGTCACCCAGCTCGCCGCCGACGGGAGCACGGGACTGCGCGGGTACCTGCTGCATGCGTTCACCGGCGACCGTCGGCTCATCCTGAACCTCGAAGACCGGATGGTCGTGACCCCCGAGTTCTGGCGCCTGTTTCAGATCGGCGGCGTGGCGTTCGCCGATGCCGGTTATGCCTGGCCGCACGGCGACCCGATGGCGATCGGCGATCTGCGCTCTGATGTGGGAGTTGGACTCCGCCTCGGCTTGACCCGATCGGCGGTACACGACCTCTGGCGGATCGACTCGAGCTACGCTCTGCGTCCCGATCTCCTGGGGCGCCGCGGGTGGCTGATCTCGTTCTCGAGCTTCCAGGCGTTTTGATCCTAGAGAGTAGACGGGTTCCTCGGCAGGTCACCGCGGCGCACGGGTGCTCGGCTGCGGTACCCGGCGAAGAGAAGAACGGGGACATGGTAAATCGTCCAGATGACCCCGCTCAGCAGCGCCGTCCTCTCGACCCTCGCCAGGCAAGCTCCTCGCCCAGAGCAAAAGCCACCTGCAAGAGGAATTCGGCCGTTATCGCGATAATCAGGGTGCGCCAGAAGAAAAGGCTGCCCAGCCCGACCGTCCCGGTAGCCCCCCGTATGATCCCGGCCGCTCTGAACCCTCCGAGTCCGGTGGCCCAGACGAAACCGTAGACAATCAGAATTCAGCCAACGGCACCAGATAGCTGATGATCAGGTAACGCGGTTTCCCCAACCTCCAACCGAATCCTCGCAGGTTTCTCCGATAAAGGAGCCGGGTGACCAGCGCCGCGATGCCCGGTGCCCACATGATCCCCTGCCGTCCGGACGGCCGTTACCAGCCACTACAAAGCTGAACATCGATTCCCGCGACGGAACCCTAATGACGCCAAAGCATTCCCCATGCTGTCAGCTGCAGACTTCTGCTTTGCGAGCCGAGGTTCTTTGGGGGCTTGGTGAAGTAATCGAAAGTGGCCTGCTTTGTGCGAGGTCGCAACTCTACGTGAAAGGTGACCAGCAGGTTGTTGCCGACATACTCGCCCTGACCCCGTAGATGCCGCTCCATATTCGGTCTGCGGCGATCAGATGAGTCCATGGGAAGACTCTTCCGCGACCGCAGTGAAGCAGGGCAACTGCTCGCTGCAGAGCTCACCGCCTACGCCAATCGCCCGGATGTTCTAGTGCTCGGTCTACCGCGCGGCCAGGTGCCCGTCGCCTATGAAGTGGCTCGCGCCCTGGACGTGCCCCTCGATGTCTTTGTGGTGCGCAAATTGGGCATCCCCGGCTACGAGGAGCTGGCGATGGGCGCGGTCGCCACCGGTGGTGTGCGCGTGCTCAACGACGACGCACGATGCAGGCGGCGATCAGGGCGCTCCGGCGGCTGGAGCCCGCCCGCATCGTTGTGGCAGTCCCCATCGCTTCACGCCAAACGTGCGAACAATTGCGGCAAGAGGCCGACGAGGTTATCTGCGGCATCACCCCCGAGCCTTTCCATGCCGTCGGCCTCTGGTACGAGGACTTTTCCCAGACGACGGATGAGGAGGTCGGCGAGCTGCTGGCGCAGAGCGCGGCGGCGCATCCCGCCTCCGGCGGTCAAGGCCCGAATCGATAGCCGCCCTGATTCAGTCGAAGGCGATCCAATACCCACCCCTCCTTCCCGACTCATCTCGTGAGAACAGCAATGCGGGCCGGCAGGGCGCCAAGGCGGCGCCTCCCCACAGCCCGCAGAATCGGGAGGGAACGGAAATGAGAGCCAAACAATTCGCTAATCACGGGCCATGGGCGATCGCCGTGGTGACGGCCATCGCCGCCTTCGGCATGCTCGCCCCGGCACCCGCCGCCGCCTTCGACATCTTCTATTTCAAGGACAGCGGCGGCGATGGGATCTGGAACAATCTCTGGTATGCAGCAGAGCTCTGTCCCGGGGACGGCGGGGAATTCATGAGCATCCCCCTACCGCCAGGTCCATGCCGCACGACGACCATTCCGACGTGGAGCAGCGCTCGCGGTGTCCATACCTTTAAGAGTCTCAACGGCGTCTATCCCGCGGGGTTCTGGCATGCACGCATCTACTTGCGTGGCACACCTCCCGGCGCCACCGACCTCCAGGTTCGCATCTACACCGAGGACGGCTCGCCAGCCCCGTTGTGCAGCGGTCTCGTGTTCCGCGGCATGGGGAGCGTGGCGATCGGGTTGTTCGAACATGACTGCACCCCGGTCGACATCGTCTTCGGGGTCGGG
>JBIOUT010000125.1:0-8818 GCA_044867365.1 Candidatus Eiseniibacteriota bacterium
GATCGGCGGCGACGACACCCGGCCGGGCGAGGGCGACGGCGAGACCGGCGGCGATCCCCAGCTCCGATTCATCCATGCATCCCACCATCGCCTGCATCCCCGACGAGCGACTGACGGCGATGGCCGAGAGCGCCGGCTGGATGCCCCCGGCTTTCATCAATTTGATGTTGACCAGATCGGCGAGCCGTCCCCGCGCCAGCCGGAAGGCGTCGAAGAGATTGAGGAGCGACTCGTCGGCCATGACCGGCACCGGGCTCCGGCGCTGCACGGTGCGGAGCGCGCGCAGGGCGGCGCGCGGCGTCGGCTGCTCGATCACCTCGAGATTGACCGACTGGGTGCGCTCGATGAGCGCCAGAGCTTGCGCCGCCGTGTACGCCTGATTGGCGTCGAAACGAAGCTTCACTCGCGGCCCCACGACCTCGCGCGTGCGGAGCAAGCGTTCGACATCCTCGTCGAGATCGCGACCCCCCTTGAGTTTGATGGCGCGGAATCCCTGGCGGATCCGCTCGCGCACTTCGACCAGGGTTTCCTTGACGGTGAGGATGCCGATGGTGACCGAGGTCAGGATGCGAGTGCGATATCCCCCGAGGAGCCGATAGAGCGGAATCCCGGTTCGCCGTCCCAGGAGATCGAAGACCGCCATCTCGACCGCGGCGCGTGCAGCGGGTGCGTCGCCAGCCAGCCGTTCAAGAGCCACCGAGACGCGTGCGATTCGGCCCGGATCCGCGCCCATCACATGAGGCCGGATCACCTCGTCGATGGCGCGCGCCGAAGCCTCCAGCGATTCTCCAGTGACGAGCGGATCGGGTGCGGCGATGCCCCAGCCGCTCCTCCCGCTCTCCTCCTGGACTCGCACCAGGATGTTCTCGGCGGCGACAATTGTTTCGTAGGCGATGGCATAGGGTTGAGTCAGGGGCATCCGTAGCCGGGCGACCGAGAGGCTCCGGATCGCCATAGGCGCCTACGCGCCGGCCGGACGCCGGGCGCGACCCATGCTCACCCGTTGCGGCGACCGCTATGGTCGCCGAGCCGCAGCCGCTTGAGGTCCTCGAGGAACGCCGCCAGGTGATCGATCATGATTCCCCACAGCTTCTCCCCCTTCTCACGGCTCGCCCGCGTCGGATCGCCGAGGACGCCGCTTTCGGAGAAGCGAGCGGTGCGCGCATACCACTCGACCGAGTTGCCGCTCGTGAAGTCGAGATACTTCGAGGAGAATTGCGGCACCGATCGGCGCATTCGATCGGTGCGCACCAGATAAGGCCGGGTGGCCAGCGAGGTCGACGTCTCGAACTCGCCGCCGTGCACGTCATTCGGGGTGTCGATGAGCGCTCGAACCTCGGTGTCCGAAGTCTCGCCGGATTCGACGCAGGTGAAGATGCGTGCGTCGCGATCGATGATCTGCGCCGCATAGCGGAGCGCCGGCAGATTGCCGCCGTGGCCGTTGACGATGACGAGCTTGGTGATGCCGTGGCGAGCGGCCGATAGTCCGACTTCGACGACGACTCGCGACAGGACGTCGGGGCTCACCGCCAGAGTCCCGGGGAAATCCATATGGTGGTACGCCACCCCGTACGGAATGGTGGGGAGGACGAGCGGGCGCGGCGGGTTCACTCGCCGGGCGGCCTCGATCGCCAGGTACTCGGCATCGAAGGTGTCGGTGTCGAGACTCAAGTGCGGGCCGTGTTGCTCGGTCGACCCCACCGGCAGAAGGGCGATCTCGGCTGCGGCAAAGCGATCGCGGGCTTCCTCCCAGGTCATGTGGGCGAGGAGGATCTCCGTCATCTCCTCCGCCCGAGCCGACTGCAGGCGACGCCCGGCGGGCCCAGGCGGCGCGGGCTTCGCGACTCGTCGCCGGGCAGGGTGACGTCGGGCGGCGAGCGGCGTGGGTGGCGCGGCGGGGGCGGTCGTGTCGACTCGCGCTCCGCTCCGCCGGAGCTCCGCTTCCATATCGACAGCCGCCCATGAGCGGCCGTTTCGCTTCGCCGCTCCCTCCGCATGCTCGAGCAGGATCTCGACCGCCGGGCGGCGAAGATCGGCGGGAACCGCCTCGAGCGGCGACCTCTCGTCGTCGATGCGCAGACTCATCACCTCGGGTCGCGCCGCCGCCTTCGCCCCGGCAATCGCCTTGCCGGCGAGGCCGCGACGTTTGATCAGGAGATGGGCAAGATGGGCGATCGCCGGCGCTTCTTGATGAAGGCCGCGCTCGCGAAGCCGGGCGAGCACCTTCTCTACTTCCTCGTCGCTATAACCGAGGACGCGCGGCTTGACCCCGAGCGCGGTGAGCATGGCCACCACCCGCCGGCACTTCTCGCACACGCCACAGGGATGGACGCGGTCGCCTTCGACATGAGTGGCATGGCAAGAAACCTGGAGCGAGAGAAGATCGGGATAGCGTTCGGCGAGCACCTTCTCGACCAGAAGCTCCGAACAGTTGCGAAGGAGCGAGAACTGCTCGATTGCCAATCCCTTTTCTCGATAGAACTGACTCAGCAAGCGGTCGAAGTAGATGCTCTGATCGTAGAGCCCCTGATAGTGGGTGACCCCCTGCCGGCGGCCCACCTGGGTCGTGTCGTACTCGTCACCGATGAGAAGCCGTCCCACCCGGCGCGCGGCGAGCACCGGCAGTGCGGCGAAGACGAAGACGGCCACCGTCCACAGCCGGATAGGATACATGTCGGAGCGAACGCGGGCGAAATCCCGGCGGACGAAAGGCAGCTGGCGGAGCATGAAGTTGAACGCCCGGTCGGCGCTCGTCCATACCCGGGCGGTCTCGGGCACCCGCGCCTGGAACCAGCGATAGGCGTTGAGCGCGGTGAACCAATGACGGCCCGACTCGTTGATGAATACCGGGTGCGTCTCGACCCCGATCTCGCGGAGGAGCCCGTAGGTAAGGAGGCTCTCCTTTCCTCCCGAGGAGAGGACCCCGTGACGCTGGGAGCCGCCCGGCGGATGCGTGACCGGGCGCGCCATATCGGCGACGATCTTCGCCTGCAGATAGTCCCGCTTGGCGACGAAAGGCGGTGAGGTGACTTCCGGATCCAGGAACGGATTCCTGGCCGCGATCTTGTGCGCATAGATCTCGCGCGCGGTGTTGCGCGCCGCCGCCGTCAAGAGCTCGAGGTCTGAGGCATCGAGCAAACCTTCGAGCACGATCTCATCGGCGAAGAGCCCGTAGTTGAGGGCGACCTGAGCGGCGGCAAGCGCCGCCAGATTGTCGGACGCGGGATCGCCGGGCTGAAAGACGTCCTCCTCATAGGTGAAGGCGAGCTCGGTGCGGTGGGCTTTCCCGCGTTTGGGAATGACGATGAGCTGGCTCGTCGCCCGCCGGCGCTCGACCTTCGGACGGCTCACGACCAGCCGATCGAGAACGAGGAGGCGATCGAATGGTGGCCCGCCTCGCGAGCTCTGTCGCCTCTTGCGAGGCTTCGCCGCCCGCCTAGCCATGCCGGCTCTCCGCACCCGACGCGGCTCCCGCCGCTCGCGCCGGCGAGGAGTCGCCGTTCGTCGCCGAGCGGAGCTCGGGAAAGCGCCGCCGGATCTCGTCGACTATGCGTCCCGTTCCCTGCCAGAGGACATCGACGACCGGCCGGCCGAGTCGCTGCTCGAGCTCGCTAGATGTGCGCTCGATCTCTTCGCGCGACATTCCCTCGTGGTTCAGGGTAACGGCGATCACCGGTCGCCCCGAGATCTCCTCGACCAATCGGATGTGCTTGTCGATTGGGCCGATCGGGAACCCAGGAAAGCCATCATGATCGCGACGCGCCGGCGCATGCTGCATCACCACCGCTTGCGGCCGTCCGGCGGCGAGGAGCTCGAATCCGCCGGGATAGGCGGGATTGAGGAGACTTCCCTGCCCTTCGAGGAGGATGACCTGGGGACGCTCGGCGCCCCACGCGGTGTGAATCATGTGCTCGATCTCACCGGCCACGAAGTCGTTGACGATGGCATCGAGAAGGATCCCGTAGCGCACTCCTTGCATCCAAGACGTCTGGCCGGTGCCGATGAGCAGAGTCTTGATGCCCGCGGCGTTGAGCGCCTGCTCGAGGAGGATCGCGGTCGTTCGCTTGCCCACCGCCGAATCGGTGCCGAGGACGGCGATGATGACCGCCCCGACCTCGGCGATCTTGCCGGTGAAGAAATGGAGCTCGCGGGTGGGCTTGGGCTTGCGCACATCGCGGATCTCGGCGCCGCTCGGCGCGGCGAGCGCCACGAGCTCGGGATCGTCGCTCAGATAATCATGGAGCCCGGAGTCGACGTGGATCCCGCGGCTGAGCGCCTCGGCCACCGCCGCCCGCGCCCCCGGGGGAAGGCGGCCGCCGTCCGGCGCCAGGCCGATGACAAAATGAGTGAGGGGCTTCCCTCGCGAACGAGCGACGGCGAGCGCCTGATCGAGCGAGGCGACGATGGGGATATTGCGCGGCCGGCCGTCGAGGACCTCGCCGGCGTCGCGCCCGGCGAGCCGCGAGTCGACGACCGCCACCACGTCGTAGCGCCGGGTGTGACGGACGAGGCCGTGCGCCGTCTTGGCGCTCGGAGTGCCGAAGGCGCCTTCGCAATAAACCGCCGCCGTCCCGTCGGCGGCGGTGGCATCGTGAGCTGAGGTTTCCAGCGTCACCATCCGGCCGTCAACCTCGGCGTCCGGTCAGAACGACGACGTAGCGATCCGGAGGAAGCGGGTTCTGAGCATGACCCTTGAGGAGCACCGCCAGCGCCGATGTGGAGGCGGGCAGGACATCGAGCCCTTCCCGTTCGCGCAAGAGCCGGGCATGAGTGAGCATCGCCTTGTCGGAAGCGTCCCCCGCCCAACCCCCCGAGCTACGGATGGCGTCGAGGGCGCACTGGCCGTCGAAGGCATGCCAGTTGACCAGCGGCTCGTTGATCCCGGTTTCCTTGGCATCCGAAGGATCGAGATCGGTACACGCGGTCAGATTGTTGATGAACGAGCGCACGATTGGATTCTTGCGGTAGGTCGAGGCGCCGATCATCCGCGGCACGCGCGAGACCTTGCCCCGCCGGTCGAGCCGGACGAAGCCGCGATGAATGCCGGCAAGCGTGGTGCCGTTGGAGACCGGAACCGCCACCGCCGCCGGCGCGTCGCGAAGCTCGTCGAAGATCTCGTAGGCGATCCCCGCATAGGCCTCGAGCTGCAGGTCGGCGTTCTCCGAGCCCGGGTTGGCGTCATACCACTCGTGGATCGCCGCCCGCTCCCTGCTCATCATCACCGCATCTTCGTAGCTGCCCGGCACTCGCACCACATGGGTCCCGGCCGCCTCCATCTCGGTGATCCGGCGGGTGGAGAAGCTCTCGGGCACGAAGGCCACGGACTTGATCTTGGCGATGCGCGCGGCGAATCCGAGCGCCGCCCCGAAGTTGCCGCAGGTCGCAACCGTGATCGCGTCATAGCCTCGCCTCACCGCATCGCGGACCATGCTGAAGGCGACCCGATCCTTCTGGGTGCCGGTGGGATTGCCGCCCTCGAACTTGAGGTAGAGCTGGCGGAGTCCCGTCTCCCGCTCGAGATTGCGCGCGCGGTGGAGGATGGTGTCGCCCACTTCGGCGTCGACGAAATCGTCGAACTCCTCGAGCGCCCTGGCCAGGGCGGCGAGGTCGCGGTGAGCGGGCTGAAGCTCGCCGCTCTCCTGTTCCTGCGTGGTCATCTTCCTCCAGTCTCCCGAGGCCGGCGGGCTGATGGCGGCCGGAGCGCCGCCTTGCCCCTGGCCCGGAGCTCCATTGTGTT
The DNA here is from genome assembly GCA_044867365.1 of Candidatus Eiseniibacteriota bacterium. GTDB lineage: Bacteria > Eisenbacteria > RBG-16-71-46 > CAVPCR01 > CAVPCR01 > JBIOUT01. Next base: position 5,738 of record JBIOUT010000125.1, read on the forward strand.
CATCGGCCGGTCCCGGTCAAGCATTGGCGGCACGGCGCTCCGTAGGCGGAAAATCTGGGTCACGTTGGGATCAAGTCCGGAGCTTCCGCCCCGCCTGCTTCTCGACGCTTGCCAGCCGTGTGGCCAGGCGGCCGCTCGCGCCTCGCCGATAATCGACTTTGATGCTGAGGCTCAATCGCTCGCAGTCCTCGGCGGCACGCTCGAAGCAACTCTTGACCACTCCAAAGACCTCGTCCCAGGTGCCCTCGAGGGTGGTCCCCATCGGACCCAGCCGGTAATCGACTCCGCTATCGTCGATGATCTGGAGCGAACGGGCCACGTGTGCGCCGATCGAAGGGCCCTTGTCGACCGGAAGCAGGCTGAACTCGAGCATGACCATTGCCTTCTCACTCTCCTCTTTCGGGCGCCGAGCCCCGCTCACTCGGCCGCCGCCTTGACCGATCTCGCACCCTACCGTACCATGCCGGCGCCCTGGGGAGCTGCCGGTGATCCACGATCCCTCCCGCGACAACACCGCACCCGAGAACCTCGCCGCCGAGATCCTCGCCCGCGCTCGAGCCGGCGAGCGCTTGAGCGCCGCCGATGGCGCCTTCCTCGATTCGAACGCCGCGGCCGCCCACCTCCAGCATGTGGCGCACGAGCTCCGCCAAGCGCGGGTTGCGCCTGAGCGTGTGACTTATCTCGTCGATCGCAATATCAACTACACCAACGTCTGCATCACCGACTGTCAATTCTGCGCCTTTTACCGGCCGCCGGGGCATCCCGAGAGCTATGTCAATTCAAGAGAGATCCTGGGAGAGAAGATCGACGAGCTGGTGGCGCTGGGCGGCACCCGGATCTTGATGCAAGGCGGCCACCATCCCGACCTCCGGCTTCCCTGGTACGAGGACCTCGTCCGCTGGATCACCGGCACCTTCCCTTCGATTGAAGTCGATGCGTTTTCCCCTTCTGAGATCCAGCACATCGCCGGCATCGAGGGGTTGAGCATCGAGAGCGTCCTCGGTCGTCTGATGGACTGCGGACTGAAGGGACTGCCGGGAGGCGGCGCCGAGATTCTCGACGATGCGGTCCGCGGCCGGATCAGCCCCAAGAAGCAGGCCGCGGGTGAGTGGATCGAGGTCATGCGCGTCGCTCAGCGGCTCGGGCTCGCCACGAGCGCCAGCATGGTGATCGGTTTCGGCGAGAGCGTGGAGCAGCGGATGTCGCATCTCCTCCGGATCCGCCAGCTTCAAGACGAGTCGCAGATGGATCATGGGAACGGTTTCACCGCTTTCATCATGTGGACGGCGCAATTCGAGAACACGAGCCTCGGCGCATCGCGCCAGAGGTCGGTGTTCGGCGCCGGACCCGAAGAGTATCTGCGTCACCTCGCCATCTGCCGGATCATCCTCGACAACTTCGATCACCTGCAGGCGTCCTGGCCGACCATGGGAGCCGATGTGGCGCGCGAGGCGCTCCGTTACGGAGCCGACGACTACGGCTCCACCATGCTCGAGGAGAATGTGGTGTCGGCCGCCGGCACCACCCGCACCCGCATGGATCCGGCGGAGATCCGGCGGCAGATCCGTGAGGCCGGATTCATCCCCGCCCAGCGAGACACTCGCTACCGCATACTCGGCGAGTTCCCGCTCGCAGAACCGGCCGGCGCCGGCGGCACGTAGCGGGGTCGGCGACCCGACTAGCCGCCCTTGGCCGGCTTCGGCTCGGCGGAGTCGAAGACCCAGTCGGGGACTCGCAGCCGCTCGACCGGCTCGCCGCCGATGATGTGGCGCTCGATGATCTCCTCCACATCCTCGAGCTTCACCCCGGCGTACCACACCTGCTCCGGATAGACGACGACGGTCGGCCCGCGCTCGCAGAGATCGAGACAACCGGCCTGATTGGCTCGCACCCGTCGCGACAGGCCGCGGTTCCGGAGCTCGTCCTTGAACCGGTCGCGAATGGCCACCGAGCCCTTGTCGGCGCAACATCCCTTCGAATGGCCGGGAGGACGTTGGTTCACGCAAACGAAGATGTGACGTTCGAATCGTGGCATGACCAAATCATACCCGAAGTCACCCCCGGCCGGGATTGGTGGTATCCTTTCTTGTCGCCGCTCGTTTGCCGTCGGGGGCCTGGAACCCTCTGGGGCTTGGAACCCTCTATGGAAGGCGGGGCGCGCGGCCCGTCGCCACTCCTCGTCTCGCAGTGGAGCATTGTCATGGCGCCTCCCTCGGCGGTGCAAAGACCTGACCTCCGACATTGGCCTCTGCTACGACCCGCTCTCCTTTTCACTCTCCTCTTGATTCTATTCTTGCCGATCGCTGCTCCCGCCGACAGCTTCAGGATCATTCCCCTTGAGGAGAAGGTGCAGGTGGCGCCGCCCTTCGGCACCATTCACTTTCACTTTCGCCTCATTCACCTGGGTTCGCAGGTGGAGACATACACTTGCCGCAGTTTCGGCGACTTCCCCGTGCAGTGGCTGAGCTCTCTCTGCTCCGAATCGGAGTGCACCTACGATTCGGTGGACGTGATCCTCGCCCCCGGCGAATGGCAAACCGTCTACATCGATGTCTCGCCTTTCGGAGCGGCGGGAGGCGGCACCATGGAGCTTCGAATCCGCGCCCATGAAGCTCCTGGCGAAGTGCGATCGACGTTCATCGGCGCGATTTCGGGGGTGACGCGCCTCGTCGTCGATGATGACCTGAGCGAAGATTCCGAGGATTACGTGGTGAGCGCCTTCGCCGCCAACGGCATCACCTGCGGGGTATGGCCGGCCTGGATCACCACCCCGGGGCCGGGCGACCTCTCGCGCTTCGCCTCCGTCTACTGGCTCACCGGCAGCGACTCCACCAGCTCTCTGACCGGGAAGGAGCAGGCGGAGCTCACTGCTTTTCTCGACGCCGGCGGCCGAATCCTCGTTTCGGGCCAAGGATTGGGCCCCGACATCGGCGACACATCCTTCTACGCTCAGCGGCTGGGTGCGAGCTACGTGCAAACCGGCTCAGGCAGCACCGAGGTGACCGGCACGGCGGAGGATCCGATCGGCGACGGGCTGAGCTTTGTGATCACCGGTGGAAGCGGAGCCAACAATCAGCAGAG
>JBIOUT010000126.1:0-3872 GCA_044867365.1 Candidatus Eiseniibacteriota bacterium
GCTCTGCTCGATTACGGCCGGGTGAATCCCTTGGTCCTCGATCCCGTCCGACTCGAGGAGCTGTTGAGCGAGGTCGGAGATCTCGCCCGCGTCGAAGGCGGGGATGCCGTGGAAGTCACGATCGAGGTGGCGCCGGGTGCGAGCGGGATCACTGCGCTCATCGATCGCGAGCCGCTCAAACAGGTTCTGCTCAACCTCACTCGCAATGCACTCGAGGCGATGGGAGGGGGCGGTGGGCGCCTGCGTCTGAGCTTGACGCGCAGCAGCAGCGCCGAAGGCTCGCATGGGGTAGTGCGGGTCGAGGACTCGGGCCCGGGGGTGCCCGAGGATCTGCGTGAGAGGATCTTCGAGCCCTTCTTCACCACCAAACCCGGAGGAACCGGGTTCGGTCTCGCCATCGCCGCCGGCATCGTCGAACGACATGGAGGAACGATCGAGGTCGTCGATGCGAGCGGCGAAACGACCGGCGCGCAATTCGAGATTCATCTTCCGGAGCTCGCAGCGCTCGAGAGGACGGCGGACACCGTGGCTGCGAAGTCGCTCATCGCAGTCGAGGGCGGCCGCCGGCGCCAGCAGACAAGCGCCTAGGTCCTCCCCGGCGAAGCGAAGCGGGCGAGGGGGCGCGTACCGGCGAGTTCCGCAGCGCGCCGAGGGGCCACCCTTCGCTCGCCGGTTCGGGATCGATGTTCCGCGGCGCGCGAGGACTGTCCGAGCCGGAGCGCCCCCTCCCCGCGAGCTTCGCCGGGGGAGGACGATCCATTCGCCGGCTGCCATCGCTCGCGCTACAGTCGGTACATGCACCGTCCCGGCGCATTCGCTCCCGAGGAGTTCGATCTCACCCTGACGTCGCTCTCCCACTGTCCTTTTGCTGTGGGACATCGCGACGGCCAGGCGGTCCTCGTGCGCGGTGGAGCGCCGGGGGACGAGGTGCGGGCGCGCGTCGTCCGCCGGCATGCGCGTTATCTCATCGCCGACCTGGTCGCCGTTCATCGCGCGGGAGCGGCGCGGCGCGCCGCCCCTTGCCCGTTTCATCCCGTTTGCGGCGGCTGTCCGTGGCAACAGGTGACCTATCCAGAGCAGCTCGAGGCCAAGGTCGCCAACGTCCGCCGGGAGATGGCGCGGCTCACCGGCGGCTCGGATGTGGTGAGCGAGATCCGGCCGGCTCCCAGCGAGTGGGCCTATCGGCGCCGCATCCGGCTCCACGTCGATCGAAGAGGTCGACTCGGCTTCATGCAAGCGGGAAGCCGCGAGGTGATCGAGATCGACGCCTGTCGAGTGGCGGAGGAGGGTCCGAGCGCCGCCATCGTCGCCGCTCGCGATCTCATTCGGCGCCTGCGCACTCCGATCGGCGAATGCGAGATCGGCGGCCGCGGCGATCTCCGGGGGGTGGTCCTCCGCCTCTCGGCGGAGGGACGCCTCGCCGGCGGCGACTCGGGGGAGATTCGCCGCTTCCTCGCCGCGACGCCGAAGATCTCCGGAACGGTGATCTCCGGTCGGGGTTGGTCGCGAGCCTGGGGTGACACGCGAATTCGGATTCGCGCTCCGGATGGGGCTGCGATCGATGTGCCGACTACCGCCTTCATCCAGGTCAACGAGGCGGCCAACCTGATGCTCGTGCACGCGGTGCGTGATCTCATCGCTCCTTCCCCAGCCGACCATCTGCTCGAGCTTCAGGCGGGAGCGGGAAACTTCACTCTCGCCCTCGCTCCGGAGGTGGCTCGATTGCATGCGGTCGAGCGCGAGCGCGGAGCGGCGTCGGCGCTCCGCCGGGCGGTGCGCCGATTGCCCCAGGTCACCGTCGAGGAAGCGGCGGCCGCCGCTGCCCTCGATCGTTTGCTCGCCGCCGGCCGCCGGTTCGATGCGGTGCTCGCCGATCCGCCGCGCCAGGGGCTCGGAGCCGAGATCGAGGGACTTCTCGCCCTGGCCCCGCCACGATTGGTCGTGGTGTCATGCGATCTGGCGACCTTCGCCCGCGATGCGCGTCGCCTCATCGCCGGCGGTTATCGGCTCGGGCGGGTGGATCTCGTCGATCTCTTCCCTCAGACCTTCCATATCGAGCTCGTGGCCCGGCTCGAGCGACCCGCGGGGACCGCCACGTTGGGGGCCGGGGGAGCGACTGTCCCAGTTTGAGCTGGGGGTCCGTCGCAGGTTGCATCCTCTGCTACAGAATGCCCGCTCTCCCTCCGATACCGGCTCAGGGAGACCCGCATGGCGCATCGACTTGCATCGACTTGCGGGGACCGGGGAGAGGCATTGAACGCTCAGACCTTCCCTTCACCCGAGGTAACTGCATGACCGGCGAGCACATCCTGGTAGTGGATGACGAGCAGAGCATGGCCGAGTTCCTCTCGATCCTTCTCAGCAAGGAAGGATATCGGGTGCTCACCGCCAACTCCGGCCAGGAGGGGCTGGAGAAGGCGCGTGAGATCCGAGTGGACGCGGTCATCACCGACATCAAGATGCCGGGCATCGACGGGATCGCGGTGCTCGAGGGAATCAAGAAAATCGACCCATCGATTCCGGTGATCATCATGACCGCATTCGCTTCCCGGCAGTCGGCGATCGACGCGGTCAACAAGGGCGCATTCCTCTATCTGGAGAAGAATGCCAACAACGACGAGATCAAGGCATCGGTCAAGAACGCGCTGCGCATGCGGAAGGTTCAGTCGGAGAACCAGTTTCTGAAGCGCCAGCTCAAGCGTTCGCACGAAGAGCGGCCGATCATCGGCAAGAGCGAGGAAATGATGGCGGTCTTCAAGATGGTGGACAAGGTCGCCGAGACCGATTCCACCATCTTGATCTACGGCGAGAGCGGCACCGGTAAGGAGCTCATCGCCCGCGAGATTCACTACCGCTCGAAGCGCTCAAACGGCCCCTTCGTCTCGATCAATTGCGGCGCCCTGCCCAAAGATCTGCTGGAGTCGAATCTGTTCGGCCACGTCAAGGGCTCGTTCACCGGCGCCATCCGCGATCAGGAGGGAATGCTCAAGGTCGCCGAAGGCGGGAGCTTCTTCCTCGACGAGGTGGGAGAGACCTCTCCCGCCACCCAGGTCAAGCTGCTCCGCGCCCTGCAAGAGCGAGAAATTATTCCGGTGGGCGGCACCAAGCCGATCAAGATCGACGTTCGCCTGGTCGCCGCAACCAACGCCGATCTCGAGCGGCAGGTGGCGGAGGGCCATTTCCGCGCCGACCTCTTCTATCGGCTGAACGTCATTCCCATCCGGTTGCCGGCGCTCCGCGAGCGCCGAGACGACATCCAGCTCCTCGTCGATCACTTCCTCGGCAAGTGCTGCGGGGACCAGCTCAAGACCTGCTCGCGCGAGGCCATGGAACTCCTGGCCAAGTACGACTGGCCGGGGAACGTGCGCGAGCTCGAAAACGTGATCGAGCGCGCGGTGATCCTCGACGAGGGCGGGGTGATCGGCCCCGACGACCTGCCGCTAAAGATTCGAACCGGGGGCATGCGTCGTGGGAGCCTGGTCATCGACTCTCCATCCATGACTCTCGAAGAGCTCGAGCGCGAGTACATACTCAAGGTTCTCAACCATACGGGGTGGCACAAGAAACGGGCCTCGGAGATCCTCGGGATCAACGCTTCCACTCTCTATCGCAAGCTCCAGTCATACAACACCGACGACCGAGGAGAGCTGGAGAGAGATGCGGCCTGATCCGTGTCAGAGAGAAACAGGAACCCGTGGGTAATGGGCGATCGCGCATTGCAGCTTACAACGAGCATGCGCGACGCACGGCAAGCCGCCGCAATTGAAGGCGACGAGGAGCCGACCGGGTCACTTGACGCTCAGGATAAGGCCTTGCCGAGGCTCAAGTTCAGGGGCTGGAGCCGCCGTGGCACAGGGGATGCATTGTTGGCG
>JBIOUT010000127.1:0-3160 GCA_044867365.1 Candidatus Eiseniibacteriota bacterium
GATGCCACGAGCACCGCTCCGGTCGCCGCCGCATGATCGACGGCGTCCCGAATGAGCGGCGACAGTCGCGCGGTTCCCCAGCTCATGTTGATGATGTGGGCGCCGCGCTCGGCGGCATAGACGATTCCCTGCGCTCCGGCGAGATTGGTGCCTCGCCCGGCGTCGTCGAACATGCGGACCGCCAGGAGCCCGACCTCCCAGGTCACCCCGACGATGCCGCGGACGCCGTCGGAGGCGGCGCCGATGATTCCGGCGATGTGCGTCCCATGACCGAAGCCGTCCTCGATGTCGGGATTCTGGTCGAGCACATTCCAGCCGAAGACATCGTCGACATACCCGTTCCCATCATCGTCAACGCCTGCGACTCCCGATTTTTCCGCGGGATTGATTGCGACGTTGGGGGCGATGTCGGGATGTCCGGTCTCGATCCCGGTGTCGACGACCCCGACCAGGATCCCGGGAGTGCCGGTGCCCGAGTCCCACACTTCCTCCATGCCGATTTGAGGAAGCGCCCACTGGAAGCGATAGAGGCTGTCGCCGGGAACGAGAGCTCCGGCCGGGGCAGAGGGCCGGGAAAGAAGCGCTTCGTTCAGCTCGTTGGCAGGATCGAAGGGCCTCGCTGTCTCCGACGGCGCGTCGATCTCGAATACCGGCTCGATGTAGAGGACATCGGGGTCGCGCGCCAATCGAGCGGCGGCGATGGCGAGGGCCGATGCGTCTGCGAAACGGAGGACATGAACGGCCGAGAGATCGAGACCCGGGGCGAGGCGGGCTCCGGCGCCGTGAGCCGCGGGAAAGGCCGGGCGCCAGGCGGGGTGGAGATCGGCGACGAGAGAGGAGACCCGGCCCATCGCCGGAATCGCGGCTCGACCGGCGAGGCTCGTCTCAGTGCGCAGGCGAACGATCAGCTCGTGATCGCAGCCCGAGAGTCTGCCCTGATCCGAGGCGCTCGCCGGATGCGCCCCCATCCCCGAAAACATGACGAGCACGGCGAGGAGCCGGATCGAAGGGCCGCAATGAGAGTCGAAGAGCGCCATGGAACGACGAGAAATTTGCGCGGCGGGGCGCTCCGCGCACTCCAACAGATTACCAAATCGGCGCTTGGCCCGTCCATGTGAAGCGCGGCCCCTCACGGAACGCCGGCGCTCTCACGATGCGCCGGATCGGCCGACTCCTTGCCGGACTCAGCGGACGGCTCAGGCGATGGTCGATCCCTTCGCAGGAGTACCCTGCGCGGCGCCCAGCCCTCGCGGGTCATGAACGCCAGCACCGCCGATGCGCAAGCCATTCCCAAGAGCGCCCCGGCGAGGAGATCCAGCGGATAGTGCACTCCCACGTAGACGCGGGAGATGCTCACGAGAAAGGCCAGGGCGAACAGGGGAAGAGCGAGCTGCGGAGCGAATCGGGAGAAATAGAGCGCACCCGCGAAGGTATTGGCGGCATGGGAGGAGGGGAATGAGCCCGTGCCCGTGCACTTGACGAGGAGCATCACGTGCTCGAGGGCGCTGCACGGCCGTTCCCGTCCCACCCATGGCTTGATCACATGAGCGCTGAGCTGATCGCTGAGGGTGATGGTGGCGACCGCTCCCAGGAGGATCACCAATCCCCGCCGCCGGCCGAGCACCACGAGCGCCAGCGCCACCACAACGAGAATCGGCCGGGCGATGCCGACATCGGTGAGAACGACCATCGTCCGGTCGAGCCATGCCGGATGGACGGCGCCATTGATGAAGGTGAAGAGCGCGCGGTCCATCGCCAGGAGCCATTGCCCACTCATCGCCGTCGATCCTAGGCGCCTCGTGCCACGGGGAAAAGGGGAATGGAAAGGGGCGCCCTCCCGGCGCCCCTCCAATCTTTCCAGCTTCCTGCGCCCCGCCCCTGGCTATCCCTCTTTCTTCCAGATTCCCTCCCACCACTTTCGGTCATCGCCGGGCGTGGAGTCGCCGCGGTCGAGATCCATGCGCTGGCGGATGCGCCCGATTTCCCAGCCGGTGAGGGCGGCCAGGTTCTTCGCCTCCTCTTCCCGCCGCTCACGCAGCTGCCTGCGGTAGTTGCGGACCTCGGGGCAGTCGCCGCCGCCGGTCCACGGATGGCGGAGGACATAGCGACCCTGGAAGTTCTCCTGATCGCCGGTCTCCTGGAAGACCAGATCTTGGGGAAAATGCGCGCGGTCGTAGCGGACATGGAGGCGAGTCAGGAACACTTCCTGCGGTCCGCTGGGAACGATCGGCCGCCCGCGCATCGGCTGGATCCCAGAATCGTCGAGCCAGAAGACTCCGAGCTCGCGCAGCTCGTCGCGGGAAAGCGGATCGGCGGCGCAGGGATCGCACCAGGACATGTTCCAGGCGTACTCGAGGAAGACGGCGCGCATCTCTTCCTTCCGCACCTGCTCGGTGAACATGGCGCGATAGAAGTCGGCGAAGTCGTCCTTGATGTATACGGGCAGATCCATCCCGGTCGGCAGCTTGACCGTGCGGTAGTTGGTGGTCTCGATGCGACCCTTGCGGGTCAAGGCGAAGACGAAGAGCTCCTGCGGCCCGTTGGCGTTCACGGTGCCCAGCCGGATCGGCAGCATGAACTTGGGCGACTCGTAGGCGATCTGGATCGGCCGCAAGTAGGTGAACCCGAGCGCCGAGTGCTTCTCGAGATTCACCCGGGCGACGAAGAAGCGAACCTTCTGCTTGATATAGCTCCCGAGCACCTCGGTGGCGCCCGGGGGGATCCGGTAGCCGTTCTCGCGGAGCCAGATCTCGAGCCCGCGGCTCTGCGCGGCGGAGAGGATGACGATGTCGTACTCGCCGACCGTGTATTGGGCTTCGACCGTGACCCCGAGGCTCCGCTCCCGGCCGGCATTGTCCGCGGCGGCTTTGTATCTCGCGAGGCCCAAGGCCGCGGGCATCTCCTCGGCGTACGGCCGCATGCATGGATCCTCGTCGAAATACTCGACGAGCCGCGGCGCCGAGTAGGCATCCAGATGATCGAGAATCGCCTGATCGCCGATGTGGATCTGCTCCTTCTCGATGAAGGTGGGCACCGGGATGACGATGGCGAACTCCTTGGGGTCGCCCTTGAAGTCATTGGCCATCGTCATCACCGTCCTGTCCTCGTCACGCACCAGCACCACTCGCGAAGCCTTGTTGTAGAGCCGGGTGTCGGCTTT
>JBIOUT010000128.1:0-6128 GCA_044867365.1 Candidatus Eiseniibacteriota bacterium
CTCGCGGTGCTCGACCGTCTTGGTCACGGTCTCGCGATAGGCCACCTGCGGCTTGCCCACCGAGGCTTCGACCCTGAACTCGCGGAGCATGCGATCGGTGAGGATCTCGAGATGGAGCTCGCCCATCCCCGAGATGATGGTCTGACCGGAGTCCTCGTCGGTGCGGATCCGGAACGTCGGATCTTCCTCAGCCAGCTTCTGCAGCGCGGTCGCCAGCTTCTCCTCGTCGGCCTTGGTCTTGGGCTCGATAGCCACCGAGATGACCGGCTCGGGGAAGTGCATCGACTCGAGGAGCACCGGGTGATCGGAATCGCAGAGGGTGTCGCCGGTCGAGACTCGCCTGAGCCCGACGACCGCCACGATCTGTCCGGCGTAGGCCTGATCGACTTCCTCACGCTTGTTGGCATGCATCCGCACCAGCCGGCCCAGGCGCTCCGACTTCATGGTCGTGGCGTTGAGCACGGTGGTGCCCGAATCGAGGGTGCCCGAATAAATACGAACGAAGACGAGCCGCCCGACGAAGGGGTCGGTCATGACCTTGAAGGCGAGGCCGGCGAAGGGCTCGTCATCGCTCGGCCGGCGCACTTCCTTCCCCTCCTTGCTCGGGTGATGGCCGATGACCGGCGGCACATCGACCGGAGAGGGCAGATAGTCGACGACCCCGTCGAGCAACAGGCGCACGCCCTTGTTCTTGAACGCCGATCCACCGAAAACCGGCACGATCTTGTTGGCGAGCGTGCCGCGACGGATGGCGCCCCGAATCAGCTCCGGCTCGAGCTTCCGTCCCTCGAGGTAGGCCGCCATGAGCTCATCCGAGAACTCGGCGACGGAATCGAGGAGCGCATGCCGGGCCTCCTCGGCCCTGGCCAGGAGATCCTTGGGGATGGGTTGCGTCTCGACCCGGGTGTTGGCCGCACCCTCGTCGACATAGGTGACGAACTGCATCTCGATCAGATCGATCAGCCCTTGGAAGATGTCTCCCATCTTGACCGGGATCTGGACCGGCACCGGGTGCGCCCCCAGCCGCTCCCGGATCATCCGCACCACGAAATCGAAGTCCGAGCCGACGCGGTCGAGCTTGTTGACGAAGGCGATCCGCGGGATGCCGTACTTGTCGGCTTGCCGCCACACCGTCTCCGACTGCGGCTCCACCCCGCCGACGCCGCAGAAGACGGCGATCGCCCCGTCGAGCACTCTCAGCGACCGCTCGACCTCGACGGTGAAGTCGACATGTCCAGGGGTGTCGATGATGTTGATGGAGTGCTTGTTCCACACCGTGGTCGTCGCCGCCGAGGTAATCGTGATCCCGCGCTCCCGCTCTTGCTCCATCCAGTCCATGGTGGTGGTGCCTTCGTGCACCTCCCCCGGCCGGTGAATTCGGCCGGTATAGAACAGGATGCGCTCGGTGAGCGTGGTCTTACCGGCATCGATGTGGGCCATGATGCCGATATTCCTGGTTTTCTCGATGGTAAACTGGCGAGCCAACGGTCAATGAACCTCGGTCACGAACAAGCCATGCCGCCCCGCATGCGGTATCCGCGCGGGTGGCGTCGATTCGAAATCTCTGTTCCTGTCCTAGTGCAGCCGCTCTAGCAGCCCCCGGTCGGTGGCCATCGGATGAGGTCCGTCAGGACCCGCGACAGCCTCGGGGCTTTATCAGCGGCTTGGCAGGATTACCACCGATAATGGGCGAAGGCCTTGTTGGCCTCGGCCATCTTGTGGGTGTCTTCCCGCTTCTTCACCGCCGCCCCCTCCCCCTTCGAGGCAGCGATGATTTCCATGGCCAGCTTCTCCTTCATCGTGTGCTCCGACCGGGCGCGAGCATAGGAGATGAGCCAGCGCATACCTAGCGCTGTGCGCCGGTCGGGGCGGATTTCGACCGGCACCTGGTAGGTCGCCCCACCAACGCGCCTTGACTTGACCTCGAGCACCGGCTTGATGTTATTAAGCGCCGTCTTGAACACCGAGAGCCCGTCCTGCTTGAGCTTGTCCTCGACGATCCGGATGCTCCCGTAAAACGTCTGCTCGGCCACGCTCTTCTTCCCCCGCCCCATCAGACAGTTGATGAGGCGGGAGACGAGAACGTTGTTGTAGACCGGGTCGGCAGGCGGCTCTCGCCTTTCGATACCTCGACGTCGCGGCATGATTCGATCAAGCCTCTTTCTTGCGCTTCGTCCCGTACTTGGATCGGCCCTGGTGACGCCCATCGACGCCGGAAGCGTCGAGAGTGCCCCGGACCACGTGATACCTGACTCCCGGCAGATCCTTCACCCGGCCGCCGCGAATGAGAACGATCGAGTGCTCCTGCAGATTATGCCCCTCGCCGGGGATGTAGCAGGTCACCTCGATACCGTTGGTGAGCCGCACCCGCGCCACCTTGCGGAGGGCCGAGTTCGGCTTCTTCGGAGTCGAGGTGTAGACCCGGGTACAGACCCCGCGCTTCTGCGGTGCGCCGCGAAGCGCCGGAGACTTGGTCCGGTTCTTGACCCGCTTGCGCCCTTTGCGGACGAGCTGGCTCAGGGTCGGCACGTCGTCGTCTCTCCCGCCGGCACAAAGGCCAGGCGAAATTTTGCCGGGAAGCGGCACAACGCCCCTCGAGCCCTCCGATCAGGGATGCATATGACCCTGACCGCGGGCTGAGCGGCGTCGTTCTTATCCCCTAAGTTTAGTATTCCCTGGATGTTAAGCCAAAGGGGAGCTTTCCAGGCGGGCTCCAACCTCGGGAGACAGACCTGGGACATTATAGAGGCCGGACAACCGAGTCAAGCGGTTTGCCGGCCCCGGTTACGTCGAGAATCTCCCCCCTGACCGCCTTCACATCCCCTAGGCCGTCCTCACGTCCACTTCCGCCGCCGGGATCTCCTCCTCCGGACGCTCCTCCGGAGCCTCCATCTCGACCCGCTCCTCCTCGTCGAAGAGATCTTCCTCGGGGTGCTCGATCACCTGCATCTTCCGATAGCGGGGAAAGCCGGTTCCAGCCGGGATCAGATAGCCGATGGTGACGTTCTCCTTGAGACCGCGCAGCGGATCCACGCTGCCCCGGATCGAGGCCTCGGTCAGCACCCGCGTCGTCTCCTGGAAGGAGGCGGCGGAGATGAAGCTCTGGGTGGAGAGCGACGCCTTGGTGATCCCGAGGAGCAAGGGCTGGAAGGTGGCCGGCTGCCCGCCCTCCGCATTCACCCGCTCCTGCTCCTCGCGGAGCTGGATCTTGTCGACCTGCTCGCCCTCGAGGAAGTTGGTGTCTCCCGGATCCTCGATCCGCACCTTCTGGAGCATCTGGCGGACGATGACCTCGATGTGCTTGTCGTCGATGCGCACTCCCTGGAGCCGATAGACCTCCTGGATCTCGTTGAGCAAGTAGGCCTGAACCTCCTTGATCCCCTTGATCTTCAGGATGTCGTGAGGATTGACCGGCCCCTCGGTCAAGCGCTCGCCCGCCTCGACATAGTCTCCCTGCTGGACGCGCAGGTGCTTGCCATGCGGCACCAGATACTCGCGCGTATCCCCGGTCGGGTTGACGACGACGATCTTCCGCATGCCGCGGGTTTCTTCGCCGAACTCGACCCGGCCGTCGATCTCGGCGACGGTCGCCGCATCCTTGGGCTTCCGCGCCTCGAAGAGCTCGGACACGCGCGGTAGACCGCCGGTGATGTCGCGGGTCTTGGAGATGGCGCGCGGGATCTTGGCCAAGTTGTCGCCGATCCGGACCTGCTGCCCGTCCTTGACCTCGAGTCGGGCGCCGGTGGGCAGCGGGTAGTGGTCGACGCGTTCTCCTCGCTCATCCAGGATGTCGATATGCGGATGCAGCACCTTCTCGCGGTCGTCCACGATCACTTGCAGGCGCTGCCCCGAGGCGGGATCGATCTCGTCGCGGACGGTGACCCGATCGCGGATATCGCCGTAGCGCACCTGGCCGGCGCGCGAGGTGATGATGCTCAGGTTGTAGGGATCCCACTCGAAGACCGGGTCTCCCTCCTTGACCTGGGCAGCATCGCTCGAGAGCAGCTTGGCGCCGTGAGGCGGGTTGTAGCGGTAACGCACCCGACCCTCGGAGTCGAGAAGCTCGATCTCGCCGCGATGCCCGAGGACGATCTGCTGGCCGGCTTCGGTCTGGATGCTGTTGAGATCGACGAAGCGCAGCGTGCCGTTCGACTTGGCCTGGATGCGCGTCTGCTCGACGATTCTCCCCGCCACCCCACCGATATGGAAGGTACGCAGGGTGAGCTGCGTCCCCGGCTCACCGATCGACTGCGCCGCCACCACCCCCACCGCCTCGCCCAGGGTCACCATTCGCCCGGTGGCCAGGTTTCGCCCGTAACACTTGGCGCAGACCCCTCGCCGTGACTCGCAGGTCAAGACCGAGCGGATCTCGACCCACTCGACCCCGCTCGCTTCGATGCGCTCGGAGGCATCCTCGTCGATCTCGGCCGAGCCCGAGATCAGGAGAGCACCGGAGATCGGATCGATGACGTCGGCGGCGCTCACTCGACCGAGGATGCGCTCGGAGAGCGGCTCGATGACCTCCTCGCCTTCCTTGATCGCGCTCACCTCGAGACCGCGGATCGAACCGCAATCGTCTTCGTTGATGATCATGTCCTGGGCGACATCCACCAGCCGCCGAGTGAGATAGCCGGCGTCGGCGGTCTTGAGCGCGGTGTCGGCGAGACCCTTGCGGGCGCCGTGGGTCGAGATGAAGTACTCGAGCACGGTCAGCCCTTCCTTGAAGTTGCGGATGACCGGGGACTCGATGATCTCGCCCAGACCTCCGGTGATCTTCTTTTGCGGCTTGGCCATGAGACCGCGCATCCCGGCGAGCTGCCGGATCTGCTCGGCCGAACCGCGCGAGCCCGACTCCGCCATCATGAAGATGGGGTTGAACCCGGTGCGGTCACGGCGGAGGCCCTCGAATGTCACCTGCTCGACATAATTGGTGGCGTGGGTCCAGGTGTCGATCACCTTGTTGTAGCGCTCGCCGTCGGTGATCACCTTGTCCTGATACTGGCGGGTGATCTCATCGACCTTCTTCTGCGCCTCGGCGATGATCTCCGGCTTCTCCGGGGGAACGATGAGGTCGTCGACGCCCACCGTGATCCCGGCCTGGGTGGCGTACTCGAAGCCCAGGTTCTTGAGATGGTCGAGGAAGCGGGCGGTGACCATGTTGCCGAGCTTGCGGTAACACTCGCCCACCAGGTTCTCGAGATCCTTCTTGTTCAGAGTGCGGTTGATGAACTCCATTCCCGGCGGCATGGATTCGTTGAACACCACCCGGCCGACCGTCGTCTCGATCAGCTTGCCTCGGATCTCCACTTTGATCCGGGCATGCAAATCGACCTGATCGTGGTCGTAGGCGGCTCGCACCTCACCGGTCGAGGAGAACACCTTGCCGTCGCCCAGGGCGCCCGGCCGCTCCTTGGTGAGGTAGTGGCAACCGAGAACGATGTCCTGAGACGGCGTCGCCACCGGCCGGCCGTTGGCCGGCAGCAGGATGTTCTGGGTGGACATCATCAACTGGCTGGTCT
The DNA here is from genome assembly GCA_044867365.1 of Candidatus Eiseniibacteriota bacterium. Classification (GTDB taxonomy): domain Bacteria; phylum Eisenbacteria; class RBG-16-71-46; order CAVPCR01; family CAVPCR01; genus JBIOUT01. The sequence goes on from JBIOUT010000128.1 coordinate 5,520, forward strand.
CGATCTGCGCCTCGAAGGAGAGCGGCACGTGCACCGCCATCTGGTCGCCGTCGAAGTCGGCGTTGAAAGCGGCGCAGACCAGGGGATGGATGCGGATCGCCTTGCCCTCGACCAGCACCGGCTGGAAGGCCTGGATGCCCAGGCGATGCAGGGTGGGGGCGCGGTTGAGCAAGACCGGGTGATCCTTGATGATCTCGCCCAGGATGTCCCACACCTCCGGGCGCTCGCGCTCGACCAGCTTCTTGGCGCTCTTGACCGTCTGGACGAAACCGCGATCCTCGAGCCGCTTGATGATGAAGGGCTTGAAGAGCTCGAGCGCCATGTTCTTGGGCAGCCCGCACTGGTGGAGCTTGAGCTCCGGCCCGACGACGATCACCGACCGGCCTGAATAGTCGACGCGCTTGCCGAGCAGGTTCTGGCGGAACCGGCCCTGCTTGCCCTTGAGCATGTCGGAGAGCGACTTGAGCGGCCGGTTGCCCTGGCCGCGCACCGCCCGCGAACGCCTGCCGTTGTCGAAGAGCGCGGTCTCGTCGCCACGATCAAGCAGGCGAAGGAGATGGTCGAGCAGCAGCGGCCGGAAGTGTGGGACATCCTCGAGGAAGTCATCCG
>JBIOUT010000129.1:0-7239 GCA_044867365.1 Candidatus Eiseniibacteriota bacterium
CGACCATCACCGGCTGGGGCTCGTCACACTGCGATTTGAAGATGCGAAGCCCGACCTGATCGGCGACGAACACATGTCCGCCGGCCTCGATCGCGCTCGATGCCAGCTCCGGTGTGCCGGCGCCGCCGATGATGCGCGGCGAAGCCGGCCCCCGTTACATCAACCACCTGATCCCTGATGTGAGATCAGCAAGGTAGGCATAGTGGCCCTGACAGACTGATTGTTGAAGCCCCTCCCGGCATCTCTACGCTGCCGGTGAGCCTGGGCTGGGTGGAATCCGCGATGTCGATCACGTTCAGCCTTCCGACGAGCCCGTGCTCTCCCAGATAGCCGGTGGCCACGTAGGCGTATCGGTCATCGGTCACTACCGAAAGAGCCGGATATGCGATCGCCAGGTAACCGGTGATCACTGGCAGCGACGGATTGGCGACGTCGACCAGCTGCAAGCCCGACTCCTGATCGGCGACCTAGGCGATCGTTCCCGCCAAGGCGACCGACATAGCTCCCCACCATTGCCGGCGAGATGGGATTGCTAATGTCCAGCACCTGGAGTCCCGAGGCGTAGTCGGCGACATAGGCGTGATTGCCGTTCACCGCGATGCCGTAGGCGTGGTCAGGCGTCTTGACGCGCCCGACCAATCTCGGCTGAGCAGGATCGGAATGGTCGATCACTTCGAGTCCCTGATGCAGATCGGCGACAAAGGCATAAGCACCGGCCACGGTGACATCGAGAGCCTGATCGCGGGTGAAGATGTGTCCGACAGCGACCGGAGTCGCCGGATTCGATACGTCGATGATGTGGAGTCCCGACCAGCCGTCGGCCACGAAGGCGAGGTTGCCCTGCGCGCAGACGCTCTGGGCCAATCCCGGTGTGTCCACGCGGCCGAGAAGGACCGGGGCGTCCGGGTTCTGGATATCGATCACCTGGAGTCCCGCAGTCTCCTCAACCGCGAGGAGGAGAGAACCTGAGATCGCGACATCGCGGCAGGGGCTGATCATGCTCACGCTATCGACCATCGCCGGTTGAGCAGGATTCGAGATGTCGACAACGAACACGTGTCCAGGGTCGGCGATGTCGATCACCTGAAGGCCGGAGAAGCCGCCGGCGACATAGGCGAAATCGCCCAGGACAGCGACCTTCACTGCCCGGTCGGGGGTTCCCACTGCCCCCACGCGCCGAATGTAGTCCTGATAGTGGATGCAGTCCGCGGCTCTCGCGCTCGGGAGATGGATGATCGTGAGCGCAAGAATCAGGAGGGAGATGCCGCGTGCCGCCGCCATGTGAAACTCTGGGGATTCGCTGCTCATCGAGGGGGAGTGACGAGCCCACTTACCTGAAGTTTATCACCCCCGGCGGCGAATGACCCAGCAGAGACTCTCGATCCTTACTTGGTTGCTAAGTAACGGACGGCGATACCGAAGCTCAATGGCTGCCAGGTCACGTTCACGAAACCGGAGCGCTCGATGATGCGGGCAAAGGCGGCTGGTTTGGGGAAAGCGAGGATCGATTCGCCCAGGTACCGATAGGCTCGTGGTGAAGGGCTCAAGAGAGCGGCGATACGCGGCACGAGATGCTTGAGGTAGAGGAGATATGGATGGCGCAGGATGGCCGAGGACGGCAAGGAGAATTCGAGCACCGCGAGCTTGCCGCCGGGGGCTAGGGCGCGATGAGCCTCGGCGAGCGCCGCCATGCGGTCGGCGATGTTACGGATGCCGAAGCCGATGACCGCCGCCTGTACCTTTCCCGTGGCCACCGGAAGATGCATGGCGTCGGCGGCGATCGCCCGCGCTTCGGCGCCGGTGCGGCGGGCGCGCGCGCGGTAGCGGGTGAGCATCGGAAGTGAAAGATCGATATTGACGATGTGCACTCCCGAGACCTGACGACCTGCTTCGAACGCAAGATCTCCCGTGCCGCCGCAGATATCGGCGAGAAGATCGCCGGGGCGAAGTCCAAGCGCTTGAATCGTCTCCCGGCGCCAGCGGCGATCGATGCCGAGGCTGAGCACCCGGTTGAGGAGGTCGTAGCGGGGCGCCACCGAGTCGAACATGGCGCCGACCTCGTCGCGGGAGAGGAGGGCATCGGGATCCCTCTCCCCGCCGATCGATCGGGCGCTCTGCCCTACTCCGCCCACGGCCGGAAAAGATGGTGCTCGAAGCCCAGGAACGCGACCGCTCGCCCGACGACGAAGTCCACCAGGTCATCGATCGTCCGCGGGCGGAAGTAGAAGGCGGGCATCGCCGGCACCAGATGAATGCCGGCCTCCAGGGCGCGCCGCATGTTCTCGACGTGAATCCGGTTGAGCGGCGTCTCGCGCGGCACCAGGACGAGCGGCCGCCCCTCCTTGAGCGTGACATCGGCGGCGCGTTCGATGAGGTTCGATGCGCGTCCGGTCACGATCCCCGAGAGCGTGCCCATCGAGCACGGGCAAACCACCATGCCATCGGTGCGCACCGATCCGGATGCGATCGGAGCGCCGATGTCCGCCCAGCGATGCTGGATGAGCGTTCCGGCCGCGATCTCGCTGCCATAGAGCCGGCGAAGGTACTCGCCGAAAGCCTCTCCCTTATAACCGGCTTCCTCTTTGAGCACTCGAAGCCCCGAATTGGAAACGACCGCTTCGACCCGCGCGCCGCCGGAGAGGAGGAAGCGCAGCAATCGGAGACCATAGATAGCGCCGCTCGCGCCGGTGAGCCCGACGACGATGCGGCGCGTCTGAGCCGCTGCTCTAGAACCTCTTTTGACTCCGGCTGCTTTTCGCCGCGGGCGCGCTGCAGCACGCCGCGCGGTCACGGCGCGCTCCAGGGCCGGGCCGCGAGCACCGCCACCAAATAGACGAGGCTCACGATGCCGTTGAGATCGAAGAAGGCGCGATTCACCCGCGACAGGTCGTCCGGACGAACGAGGCGGTGCTCATAGATCAGAGTGCCGGCGACCAAGGACACTCCTGCGAAGTACACCGGCCTCAGGTGCAGCATCTCGCCGAAGACGATGAGACAAATGACGGTGAGCCCATGGAGAACGCGGGCGATATTGATCGCCGTCTTCAGCCCGAAGCGTGCCGGCAGCGAATGGAGGTGGTGAGTGCGGTCGAAATCGACGTCCTGACAGGCATAAATGGTGTCGAAACCGGCCACCCAGGTGAGAACGGCGGCGGCGAGAAAGATGGCCGCCGGGTGAAGGGCTCCAGTTACTGCGATCCATGCTCCCAAAGGCGCACCGGCGAGCGCGAGCCCGAGAAAGAGCTGGCTCAGCCAGGTGAATCGCTTGGTGTACGAATAGCCGAGGATGATGGCGAGGGCCAGTGGGGAGAGGCGAAGCGGCAACGGTCCCAGGGCGGTTGCGGCAACGATGAAACCGGCAGCCGCGAGGACGACGAGGCCAAGCGCCGCCGCCGCACTCACCCGGCCGGTGGGAATTTCGCGGTCGCGGGTGCGCGGGTTCTGGGCGTCGATGTCGCGATCAACGAAACGATTCCAGGCCATCGCCGCAGTGCGCGCGGTGACCATGGCGGCGATGATCCATGCCACCCGTCCCGGTCCGAGCGGCGCGAAAGCGGCGGCGCAGGCGGCGCTCGCCAGGGCGAAGGGGAGCGCGAACACCGAGTGCGAGAAGCGCACCAGGTGACCGAGAAGGACGATGCGTTCGCCCAGTCGCCGAACCGGCCCACCCAGGCGGCGCTGTGGTGGGATCGTGGTGGCGCTAGACATCGCTCGTCTCCTGAGCGCCGACCGGCCGGCTCTCAGAGATTCTTGGCTCGGTGATCCAATGGATCGACTCGGCACCCGGACGTCCGAGGAGGAGCGAGTATGGATCCGCGAGCTTCACCCCCGCCGGCGGGCTCACCGAGATCACTGCGGCCCGACGGCCCGGCGTCAGCTCTCCCATCTCGTCGCCGAATCCAAGAGCGCGGGCTCCGCCTCGGGTCGCCGCTTCGAGGATGGCGGCAGGTGGGAGCGCGAAGTCAGCGGCGGCCGCGGCCATCTCATCGAAGATGCTCAGGGAGTCGGTGCTCGCCCGGCTGTCGGTGCCGAGAGCGAGCGGCACGCCGGCGGCGGCAAGCTCCCGCGCCGGCGCAACGCCGACTCCGAGCGATCGATTCGACCTCGGGCAAAGACAAACCGTGATCCCGGCCCGCCGCAGAATGTCGATGCCGCGCGCAGTTAGTTGCGTCCCATGCACAGCGAGCCCCGGCGCATCGAACCAGCCGATCCGCTGGAGATGAGCGACCGCCGATTGTCCCGGCGCCTCCCAACCATCGACGGTGGTTCCGAGCCGTTGCTTGAGATCGGCGAACGGTCCGCCGCCGCTCTGAAAGAACTCGCTCTCCGCCGGAGATTCCTCGAGATGGATCGAGGTCGGCCGCCCGTCCTGACCGTTGAAGCCGCGAATGAGGCGCAAGAGCCGGGACGAGACAGTGTAGGGCGCGTGAGGCGCAAGCGACTGGCGAATGGCCGTGGGATCGATCGCGTTCTCGAGCGCGATCAGGCGATCCCGAGCGGCGTCGAAGACGACTTCCGCCTGGCGTGGATCGAAGGCGATGACCTCGTGGAAGACTCGCGCCCGAAGCGGCGAGCGGGCGAGGGCCATCACCGGGCGGCCGGTATCGGTGACGTCCCCGACGAGCCCGGTCCCGGTGGCGAGACATTCGGCGATCCCGGCGTCGATTCCCTCGAGCGCGGCGGCTTCGTCGAGCTCCGCCGCTTCTCTCGATACGGCTTCCAGCCAACCGACGAAATCGATGCCTTGCGGGATGACGCCCGCCAGTGCTGTTAGCTCGAGATGCGTATGGGTGTTGACGAGGGCCGGAAGCAGGACCTCTTCGCCGTGATCGACTTCTTTCGCCTTCGGGTGATCGCGAACAACATCCTCGTATGAACCGACAGCACGAATAAGGGGCTCCCCCGACACCGCCTCGATGAGCACTGCTCCATCGTGTATTGGCGAAACGCTTACAGGCGCCACCCAGCGCGCGCGATGAAGAGTGATGGAGACTGGAGCGTCTTGCTCAGCGACCATCGACGATCGGCTCGACCGCGGCTCCGGCGAAGTGGATCTCCCCCGGAGCCCGGCCGGCGACAAGTCCGAGCTCGGAAGCGAGATCGAGAAAGCGCTGAAGGCCCGCTATCTCTCGGGCGGTTAGCTCGTAGCGGATAGCGTCTTGCAAGTAGGAGAGGTTCCTTGCCTCCTCGGCCGGATTTCGCGCCGCGGCCCGGGCGATATCCGCGACCTTCGCCAGCCCGCGGGCGCGGGCGGCGGTGAGGGCGGCCACGATCTCCGGCGTCACTCGCTCCTGCCTTCCCGCCCAGACCGCAAAGACAAAGGGCAAACCGGTCCAGCGCGTCCACTCGTCGCCGATGTCGAGAAGCCGCAGATCGGAGCGGGCGCGAAATCGCTCATCGTCGGCGAGCGCCAGGGCGGGATCGCCGATGAGGAGCGCCCCGTCGTGCTCGGCGATCATCGCCTGCCAGTCGGGAGGAGCGGGGACGAATCGAGGCGCGATCGAGAAGCGTCGCGCGCAAAGCACTCGCAGGAGTGCGGCGGCGGCGCGCGAGCTCTCGTCCACCGCCACCGAGCGCAGGTCCTTCACGGGACAGCGGCTCAAGAGGACGACCGAGCGCACCGGGCCCTCGGCGGCGATGGCGATCCTCGGAACGACGGCGAGCTCCGGATCCTCGCCGAGCGCGATGGCGGGAATGAGCCCGAGATCGGCCCTGCCCGATCGCACGAGCTCCCAGCAGGACGAGGGGACCGCCTCGATCAGATCGAATTGTCGGCCGAGACCCTCGATAAGCGGCCTGGCGTTGAGATAGCGCACCACGGCGAGCACCGGACGGCGATCGCTAATCATCGTCGGCTTGTTCTTCATCGCGCCCGGGTCGTGCTTCACCGGTGCTTCACCCCTGCCACCAGCTTCGGGGCCGCTCCGGCAACCGGATTCCCAGCTCCGGCCACAAGGCATCGATCCTTGCCTTCACCTCGGGAGACATGACCATCTCCTCGGGCCAGTCGCGCTCGAACCCCTCGCTTCGCCACTTGTGGGTGGCGTCGATTCCCATCTTCGAACCGTAGCAAGTGAGAGGAGCGGCGTGATCGAGCTCGTCCACCGGGCCATCCACGATCACGATGTCCCGCCGCGGGTCGATGTGATTGGTCGCTTTCCACAGCACCTCGCGAGGGTCGTGCACATTCACATCCTTGTCGACGACGACAATGACCTTCGAGAACATGAGCTGGCCCAGGCCCCAGAAGGCATGCATGATCTTGCGCGCGTGTCCGGGATAGCGCTTGTCGATCGAGACGATCACCAGATTGTGGAAGCAACTCTCGACCGGCAGATTCATGTCGACGATTTCGGGGAGCTGCTTGCGGATAAGAGGAAGAAAGAGCCGCTCGGTGGCTTTGCCGAGAAAGGCATCCTCCTGCGGCGGCGGCCCGACAATGGTCGACAGATAAATGGGGTCGCGGCGGCGAGTGATCGCCGTCACATGAAACACCGGAAAGTCATCGGGAAGCGAGTAATAGCCGGTGTGATCTCCGAACGGTCCCTCGCGCCGCCGCTCGGCCGGCTCGACGTAACCCTCGATGACGATCTCGGCGGTCGCCGGGACCTCGAGATCGATGGTTCGGCAGCGGACAAGCTCCACTCCCCGCTTGCGGACGAATCCGGCGAAGAGAAGTTCGTCCACCTCGTCCGGGAGCGGCGCGGTGGCTGCATAGACAAGAAGCGGATCACCACCGATGACCGCCGCAACCGGCAGTCTCTCGCCCCGCCTCTCGGCGGCGAAATAGTGTCCGGCCCCGCCCTTGTGCCGGTGCCAGTGCATGCCCGTCGTGCGCCGGTCGTAGACCTGCATCCGGTAGAGGCCCATGTTGCGCACCCCGGTTTCGGGATGACGAGTGAAAACGAGAGGCATGGTGATGAAGAGGCCGCCGTCCTGGGGCCAGCACTGAAGGATGGGCAAGGACTCGAGATCCACCCTATCGCCCTCGAAAACGAGCTCCTGACAGGGACCGTCCTTGACCACATGAGGGCCGATCTCGCTCAACTGCTTCAGGCGGGGCAGCATCTTGAGCTTGTCGATCATCGACATTCCGCCGCCGTCCGATCGCGCTCCGGCGCTCGGCAATTCGGTGAGGGACTCGATCTCCTCGACCAGCTCTTCGATACGCTCGACTCCAAGCGCCATGGTGAGCCGTTTCATCGAGCCGAAGGCATTCATGAGCACTGGAATGGGATG
>JBIOUT010000130.1:0-5428 GCA_044867365.1 Candidatus Eiseniibacteriota bacterium
CGGCGAGTCGCCGCTCGCCACCGGCTCGCCGTCGATGAAGCCACGGATCGCTCCCGTCTGCGAATCCCAGGCGAGGGCGACATTACGCCAGATGTGTTCCGAGGGAGGGAACGTCGATTCCAGGTAATGCTGTACTCCCTTATCGTCGTCGAATGATACGGAGAGGCGCGGCGAAGTCGGAGACTCGGGCGAGAAACCGGAGACAGCGACGGCGAGATGGAGCGGTGCATCGGAGTCGAGAAGCACCGCCGCCGCCGTGTCGGCCGGAGTCCCAGGCTCCGCCGAACCCAGGGATTCCGCCGACGCCAAAGACTTTGCCGAGTCGGCGGAGAGCGGGCGAAACCAGAGGAGGATCGTCCCCGCCGCTGGAGTGCGTCCTTCGAGCATGATCCGCGACAGGCGTAAAACCCGGAGGCTGCCGATTCGCTGCTCGCCAACTCTGGGGCTCGCCGCCGAGCCCAGGGCTCCAGGCAGATACTCCGGCCGTCCTGCGGGCTCGGCGCGCACCGCTCCGAGCCCTCGGTCGTCACGGAACGAGCCGTCGAAGGTGACGTGAATCATGAGCCGCCAAGGCTCACCGGCAAACGCTTCTCCTGCCGGTTCGATGAAGGCCGTCCCCACACCCGCTGCCACTACCAGCGGTGCGAAAGCGAGCCGAGCGCTCCTCCTCATGGTCGAGGCGAGGCGACCGCCCGTCCCACCACGTCGTAGACGATCTCCAGCTTCTCCGCGACGTTGACCACTCCCGCCACCTTCTTGCGTTTCATCCCGAAATCGGAATGGCGGATCGAGAACTTGCCGCGAGCGCGCAACCGCTCGTGGTCGAGCTCGAGCCGGAGCGGCACGTCGAGATCGCGTTTTGTCCCGTGGAGTGTGACGGCAACCCGCAGTTGTCCTTCACTCACCCCCATTGGCCGCCGGCCCGCTCCGCCGCCGCTCAACGCGTAGCCGAGGCCGTGAAGCTCGATCGTCGGGTACTGCGCCGTTTCTAATACTTCCGCCTTCATGTCCCCTTCGATCTTGCGGCGGGTTCCGGAATCTTCATCTTGATCGGCAACCCGGAGACTGTCGGCGGGTGCAACGATGGCGAATGAGAATCGAGTGACGTCGGTCGAATCGATCTCGACATCCCCGGTGAAGCGGGGCACGGCGATGACGTGCTCATGTCCCACGAATCCAAAAAGCCCCGACGATCCGGTGAGGACGTGGACGGTGCTCGAATCGGGATCCAAGCGATAGTAGATCCTACCGGCGGAGTGAGCCAGCGGGGTTTCCGCCGGCGATGAGCCGCAGGCCCCGGACACCTCAACGCCCCCCGCTTGTATTGAGAGCATAGCGACGAGCGTCAGTAGTGCATCAGCGGCGAAAACACCAAACAAGCGACAAAGCCGCATGGGATCACTCCTGAGGATCGAAGAAGGGAGCCGGATGAATGAGCGATAAAACACGGTCATTGTACTCTCTTCTCCTCGATCGACGCCGATCTGCTATCCTTCATCGGCCTCGAGACCGAGCCGCTCCCCCCTCCGGTGACCGACCATGCTGGCCCGATCCCACGATATTTCGATATCTCCGCTCCGGACTTTCCTGTTGCATCTGCGGCTGCCATTCCAGCTTCTCCTGGCGCCGATTTTCATGCTCGGGGCCTTTCTCGCCGGGGCTCCCCCCACTCCCGCGGTTCTCTTCGCCTTTCTGGCGATGCACATCGGGATCTACGGCGGAATGACCGCGTTCAACAGTTACTATGATCGGGATCAGGGTCCCATCGCCTTTCTCAAGCATCCGGCGCCGGCGACTCCCTTCGTTCGCGATGCCGCGATCTGGATCCAGGTCGCGGCGATCGTGGTGCTCTACGTCTTGCGTCCGGCGTCGGCGCTGCCGGCGGCGGCGTTCGCCGGCATGGGCATCGCCTACTCCCATCCTCGCTGGCGATGGAAGGCGAGCTTGCGCGGGAGCTTCGCCGTGGTCGGCCTGGGGCAGGGAATTCTCGCCATGGCGACCGGTTTCCTGAGCACAGGCGCACGAGCGGCCGGTCTTCTCGATCCGGTCGTCATCCTGGCGGCACTCAGCTCCGCCGCGATCACCCTTGGTCTCTATCAGGTGACTCAGGTCTATCAGATCGACGAAGATCGAGTACGAGGCGATCGCTCGCTAGGCGTGGTGCTCGGCTGGCGCCGGGCGTTGCTCATCGGCGGCGGCCTTCTCGGCGCGGGAGTCGGGCTCCTGGTCGTGGCTCTCGCCGGTCGCATCGCCCTGACTTGGGCCTGGATTCTTTCGGCGGGGGTGATCGGCTTGTGGGGGCTCCTCTATCTCTGGTCGCGGCGCTTCGACTCGCTCGACGCCTATGCCAATCATGACTGGGCGATCGGATTGGGAGCGCTCGCCGCGTCGGTATTCTGGATCTTCATTCTCTCCGAGTGGTTCCGCAGTCAGGCAGGATGATGATCGGGAGCAGCATCAAGACGACCTCGATCGCTCTGGCACCGGCTCCTGCCGTCGCTCGCGAGCGCCGCCGGCGTAGCGTTCGGCGCCGCGCCACCGCCATCCAAGCGATCGGCACCGCCGTCCCCGGGCCGGGATTCGCGCAGCCGGAGCTGGTCGAGTTCATGAAGCGGGCGCACGCCGCCGATGCCCGGTTGTCGCGACTTCTCGATATTCTCTATCGCCGCTCGGGCATCGATCGCCGTTACAGCTGCCTGGCCGACTACGGGCTCACGCGCGAAGCATTCCGCTTCTTTTCGCGCAATGCGGCAGGCGAACAGCCGTCGACCGCCCGGCGGATGGCGATCTATCGCCAGGCGGCGACACCGCTCGCGGTCGAAGCGGTGAACGCCGCCTGCCGCCGCCTCGCCGATTTCGATCGGCGAGAGATCACCCATCTCGTCGTCGCCAGCTGCACCGGCTTCTTCGCTCCCGGCATCGATGTCGATCTGGTGACGGCTCTCGGCCTCTCGCCGCGCGTGGCGCGCACCCTCATCGGATTTCAAGGGTGCCACGCCGCCCTCTCGAGCCTGCGGGTGGCCGATTCGACCTGCCGCGCCGATCCGCGAGCGACTGTCCTTGTGGTTTGCGTCGAGCTCTGCACCCTTCATTTCCAGATTGTGCCCACCGAAGACAATCTGCTCGCCAACTCGTTGTTCGCCGATGGCGGATGCGCGGTCCTCTTGCACTCGCAAGAGCTCGACGAGCCGGAAAGGCGATGGGCGGAAGCGAATCGGGGGGAAGCGAATCGGGCGGGGGGCGATTCCGGTGCTCGCCGCCCTCGGCTCTTCATTTCCCGCTCTGCCTCGTGGCTCGAAGCGGATACCCAGGGCGAGATGGCCTGGTCGGTGGGTGATCATGGATTCGAGATGCGACTCTCGAGCCTCGTGCCCCGCATCCTCGGCCTTCACGTGGAACGATTCCTCGAGGAAGCCCTAGGAATGGATGCGGACGAGCTCGATGCCCTGGGTTTCTGGGCCGTGCATCCGGGTGGGCCGGCGATTCTCGATGAGATCGAGCGCTCATTGAGGCTCGATCCAGAGCTCCTCCGGGCTTCGCGAAACGTCTTGCGCGAGTACGGCAACATGTCGTCGCCGACTGTGCTCTTCGTTCTCGAGCGGTTGTGGAGAGAGATGGCGGAGAATCCTCGGCCGCTCCCGGAGCAGGGCGTGGCCCTCGCCTTCGGTCCCGGCCTTACCCTGGAGGCGATCCTCTTCGAGACTCGGCCTTGATCGGCGAGGCCGTCGATCTTCGGAGCGAACCGTGAGGAACGAGATCGCGGATCTCGTCGTGATCGGCGCGGGGCCCGCCGGTTGCGCGCTCGCCCTCGCCCTCGCGCGCTCGGGATACGACGTCGTCCTCTGCGATCAGCATCGGGTTCCGCGCGACAAACTGTGCGGCGAAACGCTCTCCCCGCTTGCCGTCCGTTGCTTGCAGGATCTAGGTCTCTCCGAACCGCTCGCCCGTGAGCTCGATCCGCCGGTCGTCGATCGGCTCACCGTGACCGCGGCCCGAGCGCGCGCCCTCGTCCACCCGCTTCACCCTCCCGGGCTCGGGCTCAGTCGATTGGGGCTCGACGGGAGGCTTGCCACCGCGTGCACGGCCGCCGGCGTCGAAATCAAAGAGCGGTGGCGCGCCATCTGCGTGCGCGCAGAGATGGGCGCGGATCAAAGCGGCCTCGTTGTCGAGGGCATCGGCGATCGGGGGATGCAGGAAGTGCTACGGGCGCGGGTGGTGGCCGCTGCCTTCGGCCGGGAGGAGCGCCTCACCGCGCCGCCCGCCCCGACCGCTCCGCCCGAGTTCATCGCCTTGAAGGCGCATTACTCGGGCGACTCGCTCGGCGGTACGGTCGAGCTTCATGCCTTTCCCGGCGGCTACTGCGGCGTCGCCGAGATCGAAGGCGGACGGATCAACGTTTGCGCCTTGGCCACTCGCCAATCCTTTCGTCAAGCAGGCGTCTCGGTGGAGGGGCTTCTCGATCAGGCGTCGCGCCGGAATCCGACGCTCGCCCATCGCCTCCTCGGTCTCGAGCGCACGGACCCGAGCTTTCTCACCGCCGCCGGTATGCGCTTCCGGCGGCGGCAGCCGATCGCCGGGTCAATGCTCTGCCTCGGCGACTCGGCGGCGATGGCCGCTCCCCTCTGCGGTGACGGGATCGGGATCGCCCTCGCCTCCGCCGCCCTCGCTCACCGCTGGATCGTCCGCCATCTCGAAGGATTGGATTCGCGCCAGGAAATGCTCGACGGCTATGCGCGCGATTGGCGGCGCATGTTCTTGCGCCCCCTTGCGGTGGGAGACGTATTGCAGCGCTTCCTCATGGCGCCGCGGGCGGCCGGATGGACGGTGCGCGTCTGCCGGACCTTGCCGGCCTTGACCGGCTGGCTCCTGCACCAGGCTCGAGCCATGCCCGCCCTTCGTTAACCGGCGCTTCGCTGATCGGCGCTTCGCTAGCGGCGCCGGCCGGCCGATCTTGCCGCCTGGCGGCCGCCACATAAGAGGAGTATCATAGTCGGCGCCGCCTGGAAGCCGGGATGCTTCGGGCGGTATATGTCGCCCTGAGGATGCCGAGCGGAAGCACATTGCAGGAGATAACTTCGATGCTCATGTCGCGAAAGGTCGGTGCCGTGATCCTCATCATTGGCGCCTTGGCTCTAAGCGCTCCAGCCGGAGCCGCGGAGTTACGGGCGATTCGTTCCGGAGAAGCGATCTTCCATTTCAATGTCCATCTTCTCAACGAGCTGGGCATCGATCTGGTCGAAGTCAAGACCGACGCTCCCCAGCCGGACCAGATTTTCATGGAAGAGCCCCATTGGGCCTTAACCATCCGCGATGGCTCGGATCTCAAGTTCCACACCGAATACGGCGTGGTTCTGCCCCAGGGGTTCGCGGGCGGCGCCATCTTCCTCGATGGGTCGATCCTCCTGCGCGAGCGAGCAAGCGGCCGTGA
>JBIOUT010000131.1:0-2941 GCA_044867365.1 Candidatus Eiseniibacteriota bacterium
CGATTCGATGCTCGAGGCCCCGCTTCTCGTCCATGAGTCGATCGCCCGTGGGGTGCTGGCGCTGCCTATCGGCCAGGGTCACGAGCGCTACGGGCGGAGCGCCACCGGGCGCGGAGCGAACCCGCTCCGACTCTTGCCACCGCCATGGAAGACGGAAGAGACGGCGCCGGTGGCGGTGAAAGCGCTCGGCCGGAAGGGAGACCTCGTCGTCTCGTCGGGTCCGTTCGACCCCGGCGAGCGAGCGATCGTCCCCACCCTGCCCCTCGCCGAGCTCGGTCGACCCGCGGCCGCGGAGCCGATCCTCCTCCCACTGCCCGAGAGCTACGACCCGAGATCCGACATTCTGCCCTCCCATCCTCATCGCGAGCACCGCTGGGCGATGGTCATCGATGTCAACGCCTGCACCGGGTGCAGCGCGTGCGTCGTCGCCTGCAATGCCGAAAACAACATCCCGGTCGTCGGCAAGGCCAATGTCGCCGAGGGGCGAGAGATGGCCTGGATCACCCTCCAGCGCTACGACATTCGACGCTCTTCATCTCGGCGCTCCCCCGCTGCCAACTCCACCGTTCACGTTTTTCTACCCATGCTCTGCCAGCACTGCGACTCCGCTCCCTGCGAGCCCGTCTGCCCGGTATTCGCCTCGTATCACACCGATGAAGGGCTCAACGCTCAGGTTTACAACCGCTGCATCGGCACCCGATACTGCGCCAACAACTGCCCCTACAAGGTGAGGCGCTTCAACTGGCATCAATATCGATTCCCCGAGCCGCTCCATCGCCAGCTCAACCCGGATGTGACCGTTCGCGATCGCGGCGTGATGGAGAAGTGCACCTTCTGCGTGCAGAGGGTCACCGCCGGCAAGCGCCTCGCCCAGCGTGAGAATCGGGGACTGGTGGATGGCGAGATCCAGCCCGCCTGCGCCCAAACCTGCCCCTCCCAGGCGATCGTCTTCGGTGATCTCCTGGCCTCGCAGTCGGCGGTGTCGCGATTGACGAGAAGCGACCCCAGGCGCTATCAGGTGCTGGAAGAGCTGCGCACCCGACCTGCGGTCACCTACTTGAAGAAGCTCGTCGAGTCGGTATGAGCCCCACGCCGCTCTCTTATGCCGACGTCAATCGCCTCGTTCTCGGCGCCCTGACCCGCCCGAGCCGGCGTTACTGGCTAACTCTCGCCATCCTCGGCTCCGGCCTCGCCGTAGGCATCGGCTGCTATCTCCATCAGCTCAGGCTCGGCCTGGGAGTCGCCGGCATCAACCATCCGATCGGCTGGGGGATCTACATCACCTGCTTCGTCTACTGGGTCGGCATCGCCCATTCCGGAACCCTGATCTCGGCCATCCTCCATCTCTTTCGCGCACGCTGGCGACAGCCGATCTACCGGAGCGCCGAAGCGATGACCGTCTTCGCGGTGATGATCGCCGGTCTCTTCCCGCTCCTCGATCTCGGGCGAATCGGGGTTTTCCATTTCACCCTGCCTTATCCGAACCAGCGACACCTGTGGCCCAACTTCAACTCGCCGATCGCCTGGGATGTGCTGGCGATCGCCACCTATTTCCTCGTCAGCTCGATCTTCCTGTTCGTCGGCATGCTTCCCGATCTGGCGGCGGTGCGCGATGCGGCGCCGCCCGGCTTCCGCCGCCGTCTCTTCAGCGCCCTCGCCCTCGGTTGGCGCGGGGCCTCCGGCCAGTTCCACCACTACGGGCGCTCCTATCTCTATTTCGCCGCCCTGGCCACGGTGATCGTCTTCTCGGTGTCGGGAGTCGTCTCGTTCGAATTCGCCGTGACCCTGCTGCCCGGCTGGCATTCGACCCTCTTCGCCCCTTATTTCGTGGCCGGCGCCATCCATTCGGGCCTGGCGATGGTGCTCATCCTCGCCATCACCATCCGGCGCTGGCTCGGGCTCGAGCCGCTCATCACGCTCGATCACCTCGAGAACATCGCCAAGGTGATGCTCTTCTCGACGGCCGTCGTCGGTTACGTCTACATCGTTGAGCCCTTCATCGCCTGGATTTCAGGCGATCGCTTCGAGTGGACGATGACGGCTTTCCGGGCGGCCGGACCCTTTGCTCCTCTCTTCTGGTTGATGATCGTTCTCAATGTCGGCTTGCCTCTTAGTCTGGCGTGGAAGCGAGCGCGGCGAAACCTGCCATGGCTCTTCGTGCTTTCGCTCTTGGTCAACATCGGAATGTGGCTCGAGCGGTTCATCATCATCGTCGCCTCGACCGCCCACGACTTCCTCCCCGCCAACTGGGGTTCTTATCACCCCACCTGGATCGAGATTGGCATCCTCCAGGGCTCTCTTTGCCTCTTCGGCTTGCTCGTTCTCCTCTTCGTCCGGCACCTGCCGCCGGTTTCCATCGCCGAGACCAAGACCGAGCTCGCCCCCGCGGAGCGCAGCGGCCGGGCGCCGGCGGGGAAGCCGGTGGCAGCGGAGAGCGTCGGGGAGTCAGGTCGGCCCGGGGGACTCCTCGCCGTGTTCTCGAGCGATCGTCATGCGGCCGGCGCCGCCGCCGGTCTCGCTCAGGCGGGAATGGGTGAGATCGAGGTGTTCGCTCCCTTCGCATCGCCCGCCATCCAAAAGCTCGTCCGCCGCTCGGCGAGCCCTGTCCAATGGTGGGGGCTCGCCGGGGGAATGTGCGGGCTCGCGCTTGGGCTCGCCCTCCCGATATGGAGCGATTCGATCTTCCGCATCAACGTCGGATCGAAACCCCATCCGTCCATCCCTTCCTTCCTGGTCGTCGCCTTGCTGGCGGCGGTTCTCCTGGCGAGCATCGCCAATGGGGTCGGGCTCGTGATCCATGCCCTGTGGCGCGGCAGCCGTGCGCCGCGCGCCGCTTACGATCCGCGCTTCACCGTCGACCGCTTTGGAGTGTGGGTGCGCTGCGGGGCGCCTCAACTGGATCAAGCTAGGCGGCTACTCGCCGGCGCCGGCGCCGAGGAGA
>JBIOUT010000132.1:0-2158 GCA_044867365.1 Candidatus Eiseniibacteriota bacterium
GGCCGGCAAGGCGAGCCCGCTGGCGCGAGCCCGCGCTCGACCATCGGGAGCCAGGCGCACGACTTCGCCTCGCTCTTCGTCGGCCACCCACACGCTTCCATCGGCGGGCGAGGCCGAGACCGCCTTCGGCACCCCGAAGCCGCCGGCCTGGACCACGGTTCTGCCCTCACTGTCGAGGGCGACCACCCGGCTATTGAAGGAGTCGGCGACCCAGGCCCGCCGATCGATGGCGCTCACCGAAACCGAATTGGGCGAGCGAAAGCCCGATCTCCGAAAGACGACCTGGCGGCCGTCGGGGGCGATGCGGGCGATCTCGAAGCCTCCGGTGTCGGCGACCCACGAGAGCTGAGGACCGGGGATAGCGGCAACCGGTCCGTCGGGGGCGACCGGTCGATCACCGGCAAGGAGAGGGATGAGCCGATAGCGATACTCGCTCCCGTTGTCCACCGAGCGATCGAGGAAGGAGCCGAGATTCGGCCCCAGGCGGGCGATCGTCGAATCGGGCAGAACGCCGGTCGAGCGATCGATACGAAATCCCGCCAGATCGTCGAAGTCGAAGCTGATCCATTGGAGCTCGACCTGGCTCTGGCCGGCGACCGCGCGCAGCTCCCAGGGCACGCCACCCGTATCTGGGTTCAAGGGATCGAGGGGATTGAGATGATCGCGATTGCTACATCCGGGAAGAGTGCCAACGAGAAGCAGTGAAACGATGGAAACGGAGGCGACCGCCCCCCGGCCTAGAAGCTCCATCGCACGCCGAGGCCGCGCTCCGGCATCCAGATTGGAGTGGGTAAGGATCGACCGGGCTCCGTGCTCGCTGCGCCGGCGTTGGTGGCCGCCCTCGCCGGGTGAACGAAGAACCCGAAATAAATGGCGAGGACGAAGAGCCCTTCGGCGGCGATGAAACAGGCCGCCGCGCGATTGTCGAGCCTCGAGCTCTGGTCATAGAGATCGCGGAGACGATCGGGGTCGGCGGTGTGCTGATACTCCTCGAAGCGATCGTTCGCCGCTCGGCGGTAGAGCATGGCGGCGAGCCCCGAGGCGGCGGCGCCGGCGCCGGTCGTGATGAGAAGAGTTTTCCGATGGTGCGAGACGAAGCCCGAATGCGCTGCGGAGGAATCGGCCTCGCCGGCGAAGGCCTCGCCCCCGGAGGGCAGCGGCCAGCCGGTACCGTTGAGGAGCAGGGTGGAAGCGAGGACGATGACCAGGACGGGCCGGCGCTCCGGGGCGGCCAACCGGCGGCGAGGGGCGAACGGCACCGGACGGACGCGTGATATCAGCGCGGATGCCGGGTGATCGTGCACCCGGCTAGGCCGGCGATCGGGACCGCTCGCCCGCAGTGCGCCGCGCCAGGCGCGACTTCTTGCGGTCGGCACGGCGCTTGGGGATGACTCCCTTCTGCACCGCGCGGTCGAGGGCGGACACCGCCTTGCCGAGGACGGACTCGGCCTCTTCCGGGGAAGCCTGTTCGAACTTCTTGAGCACTCCCTTGAGATGGGACTTGAGCGCGCGATTGCGCAACCGGGCCTTCTCATTGGTGCGCATCCGCTTGGCCGCGGACTTGTGATGCGGCATGGGTGCTGGGTTCCTCCTTACAGATGGTCAACGGACGGTCGACGTGAGGTTGGCCGAGAACCGTACCAGGGCCTCCCGCAGCCGTCAATCCCGCCGGAGCCTCAGGAACTCCCGGCCAACCTCGCCTTGATCGGGCTCGGAGTGGGGTGTTAGCGTCGCCCGCATGCCGCACGTCGTGGTGGTGCGCGAGCGGGTGCGATACGCCGAGACGGACCAAATGGGGGTGGCCTATCACTCCCACTTCCTCATTTGGTTCGAGACCGGGAGAAGCGCGTACATGCGTTCGGCGGGGCTCCCCTATCGCGAGCTCGAAGCGGCCGGCTACTTCATGCCGGTGACAACTTTCGCCGGCGAGCTGCGTGAATCGCTCGAATACGACGACGAATTCGAGATCCATACCTGGGTGGTTCGCGCTCGTTCCCGGCAGGTGGTCTTTCGCTACGAGATCCGCCGGGACGGACGAATCATCGGCCGCGGCGAGACCACTCACATTTGTATCGATCGCGCCCGCCGCCCGGTCGCCCTTCCTCCTCACCTGCGGAACCGCCTGGAGCCCGCCCCGGTGGTACCATGATTCGCCGGC
>JBIOUT010000133.1:0-5698 GCA_044867365.1 Candidatus Eiseniibacteriota bacterium
CCATGGCCTGTCCAGCGAGATTGAAGAACTCGAGCGACTGTTTGACAGGCTTCCCCAAGTTATTGCCAAAAAGCGGGCTCAACTCACGAAATTGCAAGAGGTTGCAAAGATCATCACGGATGAGAGCACGGAGAGCGATGGGATTCTCCGCAGCCTCATTGGGCTCGGTGGGAGCTCGCGTGTCGCCCGAACGCGCAGGCAACGCGGCACCAATTTGCCAACGCGCGTCATGACCTTGCTCAATGCTGCCGGGGCCCGGGGCCTGGAGTTCAAAGGCATCCTGGGTAACCTCGAGGAGGCCGGTGGCACGGTCAATCGGAGCCACCTCTTGACCACCCTCAAGCGACTGGTTAACCGCGGCAAGATCGAAAGTATCAACGGTCGTTTTCACGCCGTGTAGTCGAGCTGTCGTCGGGCAGCAGATCGAGCGTCGGGTCTCCGCACCCAAGCAATCCGCCGGCATGGGGCGGCGCTCCCGTGGGCCTCGGTGGAGCCGGTGGTCGTTGTTGATCGATCAGGAAGCCGACGGAGAGCGTCCCCCAGCCGGGCGAGCGCCGGCTTCCCGTCCCTCCCAGCGGTCGAGGTTCCTCAGGAGCTCCTGGATGGCGGTTAGCGGGTCGAGGGGGGCGATCTGCCGGCGGAGCTCGCGAATCCGCGGCAACTCCTCGGACGTATAGAGCTTCTCTTCCTTGCGGGTACCGGACACCCGAACATCCACTGCCGGCCAGATCCGCATGTCGGCGATGGTGCGGTCGAGAACCATCTCCATATTCCCGGTGCCCTTGAACTCTTGGAAGATGACCTCGTCCATTCGCGAGCCGGTGTCGATGAGCGCGGTGGCGATGATCGTGAGGCTGCCGCCGTGCTCGATATTTCGCGCCGCCCCGAAGATGCGCTTCGGGCGCTCGAGCGCCCGAGCGTCGATGCCGCCGCTCAGCGTCCTCCCCGAGCTTCCGGTCTCCCGGTTATAGGCGCGTCCGAGCCGGGTGAGGGAGTCGAGGAAGAGGACCACATCGTGGCCGAACTCGACCTCCCGGCGGGCTTGTTCCAGGACGAGCTCGGCCACCCGCACGTGCGCGTCGGAGTTCATGTCGCTCGATGAGGCAACGACCTCTCCGCGAACCGTGCGCCTCATGTCGGTCACTTCCTCCGGGCGTTCGTCGACCAGAAGCACCTTGAGCACCGCCTCCGGATGGTTCTCGGAAATGCCATGCGCCATGTGCTGGAGGAGGACGGTCTTTCCGGTGCGGGGGGGAGCGACGATGAGCGCCCGCTGGCCCTTGCCGACTGGGGTGATGAGATCGACGACCCGGGTCGTCAGGGGCTCGGGTCCGGTGGCGAAGCGCAGCCGCTCGTCGGGGTCGGTGGGGGTGAGCTCCTCGAGCGGCACAAGCTCCTGATAGACGTCGGGCGCCTGGCCGTTAATCGACTCGGGCCTCAAGAGCTCGAGCCCGCCATTCCGGGCGCGACCCACCGGGCCGGCCAGACGGAGCCCCTCGCGCAGCTTGAATTCGCGCACCACTCCCGGGGGTACGAAGCAATCCTCCGCGGTGGGGTGGTACATCCGCTTGCTCTGACGCAAGAAACCGAACTCGCGCTCACCGAGCTCGAGCACTCCTTCGGTCTCGCCGATCGCCTCGCGCTGCGGCCGCAAGTGGACGCGTCGGGTCCGGTGTGAAACCGGGGCGACCGCAGCCACCATCACTCCTTCGTCGAAGTCGTTCTGCGGCATCCCCGGCGGAAATCCGGTTCGGGCCCGCCTGACGTTCTCGTGCTGGGACGGATGCCTGCCGGGATGACGACCGCGCGGGTCACCCGGTCGATCCGCGGCCCCTCGATCCCCCGGCCGGCGGCGGCGAGTGTTGCCGCGGTCGAGACTCCGGTGATTTCCGGGGGCCACCTCGCGGCCGGGCCCTCGCCGGATGCCCCGAGGCTCCGGTCCGAGCTCGCGGGGAGCGAAGCCCGAATCCCGGTAGCGGGCTCGCGGCTCCCGGCGATTGCCCTCGCGCGGGTCGATCTCATGCCGCGGGCGGCGCGAACGGCGAGGCGGCCCGCCGGCGGCGGCGCGATGAGCCGGCGACGCTCGATGGGCGGGGTGCCGGGCCGAGGAGGGGGAAGCATGCGAACGCGACGGCGACGAATGAGCGCGTGACCCATGGAGCGACGAATGCGCACGGGAGGCGTGCGATGGCTGCAATCGATTGCCATCCCGCTCCGGAATGCGCGGCCGGTCGCGATCCCAGGCTCGTCCCGTTGGCGGCCGTCCTGGTCGCCCCGCACGCGGGTGACTTCGCTCGCTGCGATCACGATTAGGTGTCCGCCGACCGACCCCCGGGCGGTGAGAACTTTGGCGAGGTCCCCGGTCGCCGGTCGATGGGTGGGTGTCGCGGGCTGAGCGAGCGAAGGAAGAGGATCCTCCTTCGCCGCCCACTTCGTCCTCGAGTCGTGGCCGCCTCACTTCGTCATTGAGGTCGTGCCCCTCGTCGGTCGCTCGGGCGGGATTGCCCCGGGGACGCCGCCCCCAGGTTCGCGAAGACTTGGTCATCCTTGATCCTCCAACACACTCGCCGCCACGGCGAGTTGCCGGCGGCAACGCCGGCAATGACACATCCGGGCTACGACTTGACCCGGAGCTCCGCCGCCAGCTGCTCGAGGCTCCTGGCGTTCAGGACATCTCCGGCCTCGATCCAGCCGCGTCGCGCCGTATCGATGCCGTAGGCGACGTCGGCGAGACCGTCCACATCATGGGCATCCGGATTGATCGCCACCCGGCAGCCGGCCTCATGAGCGCGGCGGCACTGAGCCCAATCGATGTCGAGGCGGTGCGGGTTGGCGTTGACCTCGATCGACACCCCGTGCTTGAGACAGGCGTCGATGACCCGGTCGAGATCGACCGGATAGCCATCGCGGGCCAGGAGCAAGCGACCGGTGGGGTGACCGATGATGGTCGTCGCGGGATTCTCGATCGCCTTGACCATCCGCTCGGTCATTTCCTTCTCGGTGGCGCCGAACCCCGAATGAATGGAAGCCACCACGAAGTCGAAGGAGTGAAGGACCTCTTCCGGGTAATCGAGGCTGCCGTCCGCCAGAATGTCCGCCTCGATGCCCTTGAGAATGCGGATGCCGGTCAGACGCTGGTTGAGGCGATCGATCTCGTCGTGCTGCTGGCGGACCTCGTCGATCGTGAGCCCGTGGGCATAGGTCGCCGACTGCGAGTGATCGGAGAGGCCGATATACGAATATCCGGCGTCGCGTGCCGCCAGCGCCATCTGCTCGATCGAATTCTTGCCGTCGCTCCACGTCGAGTGGGTATGAAAGATCCCCTGAAGGTCGCCCGGAGCAACCAACCCCGGCAACTCGCCCTGCTCCGCCGCCTCGATCTCGCCGGTGTCCTCGCGCAGCTCGGGCGCGATCGGAGCGAGCCCGAGCCGTCCGAAGATCTCCTCTTCGCTGGCGGCGGCAAGCAGGGTCTCTCTCTCGAACAAGCCGTATTCGTTCAGCTTGAGCCCCATCTTGAGGGCGCGGGCGCGCAAGGCGATGTTGTGCTGCTTGGAGCCGGTGAAATAGAGGAGCGCGAATGGGAACTCGGCATCCTGGACCACCCGGAGATCGACCTGGATCCCGTCGCGGAGGCGCACGCTCGATTTGGTGGGCCCGCGGGCCACCACCGTCTCGACTCCCTCGAACTCGGTGAAGGCCGCCATGATGGGCTCGGGTTGGGGGCTTGAAACCACGATGTCGATGTCCTTGATCGTCTCCCGCCGGCGGCGAAGCGAGCCGGCGATGCTCAGTCGCGCCACTCCGGGCGCTTTACGGACGGCGGTGACCACCGCTTCCGCTTGGCGCTCGGCCTCGGACAACAAATGGCGTTCGCGGAATTTCTTGAGGTAGGCGATCCCTCGCAGCAGATTTTCCTGCGACTTGAGGCCAAAGCCTTTCAGCTCCACGAGTCGATTCTCGTGGCAGGCATACTCGAGCTCTCCGACCGACTGGATGCCGAGCGCGTCGAACACCGCCTTTGCCCGCTTGGGTCCGAGCCCCGGGATACGGAGCATCTCCATCAGGCCGGCTGGGATCTCCGCCTTCAGCGCGTCATAAGCGCCGAGGCGGCCGGTACTCACGAGCTCGCCGATCTTCTCGGCCAGCCCCTGCCCGATCGACTCGACCTCCTTGAGCCGCCCCTCCCGCACCAACTCCTCCAGGTCGCCTTCGAGCGCCTCGATGGCGCGAGCGGCGTTCACGTACGCCCGGCTCCTGAACGGATTCTCGCCCTTCAGCTCGAGGAGTGTCGCGATCTCCGAGAGGACCCGGGCGACCTCTTTCCTGTCCATCCGGTGCGGATGTGGTCCTTGACCTGCACGCCCGCCAGCTTCATGGCCGCGTTCCGATGGGAGGGGCGTGCCTTGCACCGTACGGTGGAACTGATGATCCGTACGGTAAACGACGATTGAACTCCGGAACGGGCCGGAATAGGGGGATCGGGGCGACCCCTGCGGCGAGACTTCGAATCTAGTCCGCCCGGCGGCGGGTGTCAACCAGGACCTCCAACCTACTCCGGCGGGGCCAGGGCGGTTCCGGCGGTAATCTTGACAAGCCCGTCACACCTCGGGACGATGCGGCACATCACCTGTCTCGTGCTCACCATCCTTCCTTGATCATGGACGCCTTCCCCGAGCAGCCCGAAGCCACCTATCGGCGCCGGCGTCTGGCCGGGCTCGTGGTGGTTCTCGGTCTCCTCACCGTGGTCTTGAACGGCAGCCAGTGGCTCGAGCACCGCCGATTGCGCCAGCGACTGGCGGACGAGCTCGGCGCCCACCTCGTCGCCGTGGCCGAGGTCACCGCGGCGGCGATCGACGGCGACATGCTCCGGCGCTGGCAGGATTGGGGAATCGATCCCGACGAGGCCGATCCGCTGCGCGACTATCTGGCCAAGGTACGAGCCTCGAGCTCGCTTTCCAACCTCTTCCTTCTCGATCCCGATGATCCCGGCGGCCGCTCGCTCATCGATTTGACGGGAGTGGTGGGAGCAGGAGAGCTCAATCCGGTTCTTGCTCTCGATCGGCCGGCCCTCGCTCTCGCCGCCTCGGGCAAGCCGACCGCAACCCGCCTCTACTCGACCACGGGCGGCGCCTTTCTCAAGACCGGATACGCGCCGGTCACCGCCGATGACGGCACGGTGACCGGAATCCTGGGAGTCGAAGGCTCCTCGACCCTCTTTGCGGTGCTCGACGAGGTGCGGCGTACTCTCATCGCCATCTCGGTGGCCAGCATTCTCGGGGTGGTCGTGCTCGGCGCTCTGCTCGTCCGCATCTCCGAGTCCTTGGCGCAGGCGGAGAGGGGACTGTTGCGCGCCGAGGCCCTGACCACCGTCGGCCGCATGGCGGCTTCGATCGCCCACGAGATTCGCAATCCGCTCGGCATCATCAGGGCGACCGCCGAGCGGATCAAGCGCCTTTATGCACCGGGCGGGTCCGATCCGATCTTCGATTCGATCACCGAGGAGGTGGATCGCCTGAACGGGATCCTCTCCGGCTATCTGAGCTTCGCCGCCGATCGTCCGAGTGAGCTCCGCCCGCTCGATCTGGTGAGCGTGGTGCGAGGAACCCTGGAGCTTGCCGCCGCCGATTGCGAGCGCGCCGGCATCACCGTCGAAACCCGATTCGAGGTCGGCGAGGCGCCCATCCTCGGCGACGGCGGC
>JBIOUT010000134.1:0-3740 GCA_044867365.1 Candidatus Eiseniibacteriota bacterium
CAGCGAGGTGCGGGACGGCGACAACGATCCGCGTACCTCCGGCGTCTTCACCACCGCCGGCTTCGACAATCAGAACGGCTTCCGCTGCGATGCCGCAATCACCGACCTCGACGGCAACGGCTCGCTCGAGATCATCATGCCCGGATGGGGTCAGGCGGCAAGCCAGGGCTATCTCCATGTCCTCGGCGCCGACGGATCGCCCCGTCCCGGCTGGCCGCGGACCCTGAACGGCGCTTTCAACTGGGCGTCGGCGGCGGTGGGACAGCTCGATGCCGATAGCCCGCTCGAGATCGTGGTGCAGCAAGGACAGAACGGCGTCGTTTACGCCTTCAACTACAACGGCACCGAAGTTCTCGACGGAGATCAGAATCCATCCACCATCGGGCCGTTCTTTCAGACCGGGGTCGGATTCGCCTTCACCAGCCCCGCCCTTGCCGATCTCGATCTGGACGGCAAAGACGATATCGTCGTCGCCACCAACTCGACCGCCGGTCTCGTCTATGTGCTCAAGGGCAACGGCACGGTCATGCCGGGATGGCCCTTCTCTGCCGGCGGCCAGATCACCGCATCGGCGGCCATCGCCGATCTCGACGGCGTCCTGCCGCCCGAGATCGTCATCGCTGCCGAGGACGACTCGGTGTACGTGCTGCGCGCCAACGGCACTCGCTACCCCGGCTGGCCCAAGCGGGCCAAGGTCAATTCGCTCGACGGGCGAACCGCGTCACCGGTGGTCGTCGATCTCGACGGCAACGGCCAGCTCGACATCCTCTTTCCCGCCAACGATGGTCAGTTCCACGCCTGGCGCCGCGACGGGACGGTGTTGCCCGGCTGGTCGAATGTCTTCTTCGCCCTCGATGCCCTGAGCTCCGACGTGACCCAGTCGACGCCGACAGTGGGCGATATCGATGGGGACAATCAGCTCGAGGTCCTGGTGGGGGCGGAGAACGGCAAGCTCTACGGCTTCAATCACGATGGAACCGAGCTCTCCGGCTTCCCGATCCAGCTCGAAGGGGAGGTGCGTGGCTCGGCGACGATTGCCGACATCGACGGCGACGGGCTGTGCGAGATTGCGCTCGCCGGGTGGGACCAGACGGTCTATGTGTGGGATATGCCGGGCGCCTTCTCGCCTTCACGGGTGCCCTGGCCGACTCTGCGTCACGACATCCGCAACACCGGCAACATTGCCACGTCGCTCGTGATCGGCGTCGATGAGCAGGGCGGTCCCGGCTCGCCGGCCGCTTACCACCTGTGGCCGGCGCGGCCCAATCCCTTCAACCCGTCGACCGAGATCGTGCTCGACGTGCCGGCCACCGCCTCCGCTCCGGCCGGACCAGTAAAGCCCGCCCCGGTCACGGTCGCCGTCTACGACGTCACCGGACGGCTTGCCCGCCTGCTTGTCGACAACGCGCTTCCTCCCGGACGTCACACCCTCACCTGGGACGGGCGAGATCAAGCGGGCCACACTCTGCCCTCGGGAGTTTATTTCCTGCGCGCCGCCGCCCCCGGTTTCGAGGCGGTGCACAAGCTCACACTTCTCAAATAACCCGGCAGCCGCCGATCAGCAGCTCATGCCTCGAATCGCCGCCGTCTTCTTCCTGCTCGCCCTTCCTTGGACCTCGGCCGCTCGCGCCGAGGAGGTGGTGGAGGTCATCGACATCGAGGTCGTGCTCGGCGATCTGGGACGCACTGAGCTTGGACTGATTCGGGAAGGGGACGGAGTGATCGCGGTCCCCGGCGAGAACGGCATCGCCCTCCGCGTGTCGCCAAACTCAGTGGGGGCGACGGCCCGGCTCATCGCCGGCGAAGACGGCCTGCCGCTCGTAGCCATCGAGTTTCCTGTAGCGGACGACGCCTTCGCCATCGCCGCTCATCTGTCGGGGTTAACGCCCGGGAAAACGCTCGTACTCGAATCTCCGCTCCTCGCACCTGCGGTCGAGCCGGTGGGAGAGGGGGCGCCCGCGGCGAGAGCGCAGGCTCTCGCTCCCTGGCTCGCGGCACCGGACATCACCGCCAGTCAGCTGGCGCGGGCGGGCGACAGGACTTTCGCCCATCTCCTGATTCATGCGGCCTCGCATGACGCGACCACCCTATCGGTGCCGTCGTCGCTCCGGATCGCGATCGCGGTGAGCCGGAGGGCGGCCGGAGGCGGGCTTCCGCCGCCTACCCTCGATGGCGGTCCGGTCGATGTGGTCATCGTCACCTCGGAGCTCTTGCGCCCGGAATTCGAGGAGCTGGCTCATTTCCGCACTCTGACCGGGCTGCGCGCCGAGGTGCGCACGATCGAGTGGATCGACGGCGCTTACCGCGCGAGCGGCGGCTCCGATCTTGCTTCACGCATCCGCGCATTTCTCGCTGACGCACGCCGCGACTGGGGGACTCGCTGGGTGCTTCTCGGGGGCGACACCGACATCATTCCGGCTCGCTACGCCGTCTCGTCCTACTTCGTCGCCGACGTCGAATTCATTCCCGCCGATCTCTACTACGCCGCTCTCGACGGCGACTGGAATGCCGACGGCGACAATCGGTTCGGCGAGGCTCCCGGGGGGAGCGGTGACCCCGGGGACGCGGTGGATCTCGATCCCGATCTCCTAGTCGGTCGCGCTCCCGTCTCCACTCGGGAAGAGGCGCGAAGCTTCGTCGCCCGCCAGATCGCTTACGAGCTGGGAGCGGGGGCGGGTCCCGATTATCCGGGATCGGTGCTCTTCCTGGCCGAGCGGCTGTTCGACTCGCTCGATGGGGCGGATATCGCCGAAGAAGCTCGGCAGCTCCTCCCGCCGACGCTCGAGGTCGAGCGACTCTACGAGAGCTACGAGAGCTACCCGGGCGCCCTCCCCGAGACGCGAGACTCCGCCATCGCTTCCCTTGACCGCGGATTCGGGATCGTGGATCACGTCGGGCACGGATTCCGCAACTCGCTCTCGGTCGGAAGCGGAACGCTCGGCAATGCCGAGGCCGACGGCCTCACCAATCAACGACGTCTGCCCGTCTTCCTCGCCCTCAATTGCACTTCCGCCGCCATCGACTTCAACTCGATCGGCGAGCGTCTGGTCAAGAACCCGGCCGGCGGCGCCATCGTCTACATCGGTTCCTCGCGCTTCGCTTTCCCTTCGACCGCCAAGCACTACCAGAACGCTTTCTTCTACGCGGCGTTCAGCGAGTCGCTGCGCACCGCCGGCGAGGCGCTCGGCCGGGCGCGTAACCTGCTCGCCCCGCTTGGAATCACCGAGGGCGCTCACCGCTGGACCCAGTTCGCCCTCACCCTCCTCGGCGATCCTTTGACCCCGGTCTTCAGCCATCGACCGTCGCATCTCGTCCTCCGCCATCCGCCTCTCCTGCCGCTCGGCGCCGGATCGGTGACGATCGGCGTCTTCACCGCGGGACAACCGGCGGCCGGGGCGCGCGTCGCGTTGCTTTCCGGTCCGAATCTCGTCACCGGAGTGAGCGACGCCGCAGGCGAGGCCATCCTCCCCGTTCCCAGCGATGCGCGCGGTCCGCTCTCGATCGCCGCCACCGCTCCCAATGCCTGGCCGGCGCTCAGTGCGATCGCGATCGATGGTGGAGGCGGTGGTGATCCCTTCCTCAGTGTGCTCGACATCGCCATCGACGACCGAACCGGTGGCGACGGCGACGGCATCGGTGAAGCCGGAGAGACGGTCGAGCTGCGGGTGACGATCGAGAACCACGGCGGTAATCCGAGCGCCGCCGGCACTCTGGTCGCGTCGATCCTCGCCGGGCCCGGC
>JBIOUT010000135.1:0-5535 GCA_044867365.1 Candidatus Eiseniibacteriota bacterium
TACGCCACCGAGGAGCTCCAGTCGAGGTCTCGCCTCGAGGCCCTCACCTTGAGCCGGCGAATTGCGCAAGTGGACGGCGAGATGCGGGCCGAGGAGGAACGCCTGCACGCCTTCTATAGCGCCAACCAGAACTACGCCACCTCGACTGACCCCGACATCCGTATCGAACAGCTGCGTCTCGAACGGAATCTCGAGCTCAAGGCGCGAGTCATCATGGAGCTCGTCGGCCAGAAGGAATCGGCGCTCGTCGGGGAGGGGAACGAGGCTCCGGTCGTCGACGTGATCGATCACGGCGCTCCTCCGGAGCTGCGCTCCTGGCCCAATCGCAAGCTTTTCATCGGCGGTGGAATCGCCGGGGCGTTGATCGGGGGATTCGTCCTGATGCTCGCCGCCGATCATCTGGGCATCCGGTCGCGAAGCGATGTCTTCGCTCTCACCCGCTAGGGCTCATCGGCTCCAACCCGATGCGCTGCCGCCCCCGCTCGCGGCGAAGCTCGGGGCGGCATTGCTGTGGGTGCTTCTCATCATCCCGCCGTTGAAGCTCCGATTCGCCGGACGCGGCGGCGACCTCTACCTCGTCGAGCTCTTCATTCCCCTTGTCGCCCTCGTCATCCTCTGGCGGCGACAGTTTCGCCTGCGTGCCTGTCCGCCGCTCCATGCGTTCGCCTTCTTTCTCGTCGCCTGCTTGCCGAGCACCCTCCGGGTTTCCGATCCGGCGCGCCATCTCTACGGACTTCTCCTCTTCGGGATGGCCCTACTCCTCCTCTATGCGGTGATCGCGGCGCGGCCACGGCCGCTCTTCCTGAATCAGCTCATTGAGCTCTCTCCGCTCCCTTTCGTTGTGGTGGCGCTGGTTGTCATCGCCACCGCCTGGGGGCGCGGGCTCCTCGTCTATAGCGGCCAGGCGAAGGTGATCCTCGCTTATGGAGGCTCCAATTTCCTCGCGTCGATGCTTCTCCTCGGCGCCTATGCCCCGCTCGCGATCGCCATCGGCGGCGATCGCCGCCGCCGGCGCCTCATCGCCCTCCTTGTCTTCGCCCTTCTGGCCGCAGCGATCATCGTCACCGGGAGCCGAATCGCCATGGCGCTCTTGCCTGTGGGTTGTGTGCTCACGGTGATCCTGCTCGGGCGCCGCCGCCGCTTCGCGCTTTCCCGCCTCCTCGGCCCGATAGGGGCGCTCGCGCTCGTCCTGCTCATCCTCTTGCCCTACCTCGCCGGGATGCTTCGGCTCGGCAAGTTCCGCGACCCCTTCGAGCAGCACAATTGGGTCGCCCGCATCATGATCTTCGAGCTCTACTGGAACCAGTTCACGGCGAGCCCCTGGCTCGGGAACGGACTCTTCAACATTCGGGCGACCCCCATGCTCTCGCTCTTCGGGGAAGGCATGCACGGAGGATGGGGCGCGCACGTCGGCGCCCACAACTGGCTGCTGCAGACCCTCGCCGATACCGGGGTCGCCGGCGGATTGGGATTCCTTCTCTTTCTCGCCATGGCCGGGCGCACCTTCATCGCCGGGCTTCATCAGGCGCATCGCTGGTCGCTCCACTCGGTGGGATGGATGACCGGATTCCTCACCGTCGTCGTTCACGGGCTCGTCGAGCCCAACTTTCACGGCAAGCCGTTCCTTTATCTCTTCGTCGTTCTGCTGGGCCTCGCCGACCACGTGCGCCGGCTGACCGAGAGCAGGCTTGACCCTCGGCGGGCGCAGATTCCTGCCACCGCTCGGGGGCACCCGGTTTCCCGCCTTCGCCCGCGCCCCCATCATCCGTCTCATCCCGGCACTGCCCTTGCTTGAACCGTCGATGATCCGTGCAAGGAGGGGAAAGCCCCGGAGTCGGCGGGCGAGCCCCGGCTGCATTCTGGCCGGTGCGGCCAACTCCCGACCATTGGAATGACGACCATGCGATCGCGATCCACGAGCAAAACCCTCCTCTCGAGCGCACCGGTTGTCCTCGGTGTGGCTCTCGCCGTCGCCGGAGCGCGAGGCGATGCGCAAGTGGTCCAAGAGGAGATCTCGCAGATTTATCTGAACCAGCTCAAGCAGCTCAACCAGCTCGAGTCGGGGGAAGATTCCGAGAGCGAGCGGACGCCCGAGCTCTACGCGCCGCCCTCGGAGCTACTCAACGGGCGGGTGCCGGGAGTCGCCGATTCGGCGGCGATCGCCGACTCGACCACCGCTTCCAGCAGGGGCGAACATAGGGCGCCGGCCGCAAACAAGGACCGCTCGCCCTTCGATGACCTCAGGCTCTTCGGCCTCGAGGTGTTCGGTCGCGGCGCCGGGGGCTTCCAGGCTCTCGATGAGGTGCCGGTGCCCGTGGACTATCGACTGGGGCCCGGCGACATGCTGGTCGTCAATGTCTGGGGACGGGTCGACAAGACCTACGAGCTCATCGTCGACCGCGAAGGCAAGATCTTCCTGCCGGTTGCGGGAGCGGTCGTCGTCTGGGGGCTCAACCTCGAGCAAGCGAGCGCTCGGGTGCGGAGCCAGCTCGCCACCGTCTATTCCAACTTCAAGGTCAACGTGATGATGGGACGGGTGCGCTCGATCCGCGTCTATGTCTACGGCGAAGCCCGGCGGACCGGTGGCTACACGGTGAGCTCGCTCTCCACCTTGATGAACGTGCTCCATCAGGCGGGAGGTCCATCCGAGCGCGGAAGCCTACGGCGGATGCGCATCATCCGCGACGGCCGCTTGCACCGGACCCTCGATCTCTACCAGGGATTGCTGCGAGGGGAGGGGTTCGAGCCCGACATGAGCCTGAGCTCGAACGACGCGATCTTCATTCCGGTCGCGGGGGCGCGCGTTTGGGTGGCGGGTGAGGTGAATCGCCCGGCGATCTACGAGCTCGCCGGCGGCGAGACCTTGGCCGACGTCATCGCGCTGGCCGGGGGGCTGGCTCCCGACGCCTATTCCCATCGAATCCGCGTCGATCGCATCGCCGAGAATGGGCGGCGCGTGGTTCTCGATGTCGATCTCGCCGACTCGACCGCCGCACGCCCGGCGCGCGATGGCGATCGAGTGCTCGCGTTCCGCGCCGACGAGGTGCGTGAGGATGTCGTCGTCCTCGAGGGATGGGTCAAGTATCCGGGAGTCTATGGGTACCGCCCGGGGCTCAGGGTCTCCGACCTCCTCCGTCAGGGCGAGGCGCTCCGCCCCGAGTCGTATCTGCCGCGAGCGGTGATCCGCCGCCAACTTCCGGACGGCAATGAGCGAATCATCGCCGTCGACCTGAGCGCGGCGCTCGGCCCCGACCTGCGCCGCGGCGCTCGTCCGAGCGAGCAAGGGCTGGTCGCGGGAGAGAGCACGCACTTGGGCGCCGCGGCGAACGCTCCCGCCGGGGATGACCCGCCGGCTTATGGAGCTCCCGCAATCGGCGAACCTGATCCCCAACTCGAGCCGCGCGATGTGCTCCACATCTATTCGGCGGAGGACATCGCCTGGCGGCACTATGTGTCGATCGACGGCGAGGTCAAAACTCCCGGCAGTTTCATCCTGGCCAAGGATATGCGGATCTCGGATCTCGTCTTCGAAGCGGGCGGCCTCAAGCCAAGGGCCGATCTGACCCGCGCCGAGCTCGTGCGCCTCGATGAAGGCGGCCGGAGCGAGGTGTTCCCGGTCGATCTCGGGCGCGCCCTCGTCGAGTGCGACCCGAGCGCCGACCTCCGGCTCCAGAATGACGATGCGCTGCTCGTGCGCCGCATTCCGGATCGCCTCGAGACCGAGAAGGTGACTATCGAAGGCGAGGTGCGCTTTCCCGGGCGTTACAGTCTCACCCGCAGAGACGAGCCTCTGTCCGCGGTCCTCGAACGAGCGGGGGGAGTGACCGAGCACGCCTTCCTCGCGGGCGCCGTCTTCACCCGCACGGCCATCGCCCAGGACATCGAGCGCCAGAAGGTGGTTCCGGTCTTCATGAGCTTCTACAGCGATACGGCGACCGGCTTGCCCCTTGGATCCCTCAATGGACAAAAGGAGCAGGGTTGGCCGCCCGAACCGCCCGCACCCCAGCGAATGACCATCGATCTCGAACGCGTCCTCAAGGCCGATCGCCGCCAGGATGTGCCGCTCCGCGATGGGGATCGGCTCCTCGTCCCGCGCGCGCCCACCGGCATCCCGGTCGTGGGTAATGTCGCCGCAGCGGGAAGCGTCCGCTACAAGGGAGGGGAGGATGTGGGCTATTACCTCGACCGGGCCGGAGGCATCGTCCCCGAGGGCGACAAGCGGGGGATCCGCATCGTGCACGCCAACGGCGAGGTCGAGAAGACGGGGCGCGGCTCGGAGATCGAGATCGGAGACGCCATTGTCGTGCCCCCGCGCCCGCATCGTCCATCCAGCTGGCGATGGCTCCGTGACGCCTTCACCGTGATCGGCGGCGCCGCCGCGACCGTGGTCGTGGTGAACCTGCTCAAGTAGGCGTTCACCACCTGCTCGGCGAGCGGTCTACTTGAAGAGAGGAAGCTTGGCGGTGGCCGTCGCCCTTCCCGCCTCGAGGCGCAGGAAATAAACCCCCGAGGGCAAGGGTGACCGGTCGAGATCGGCGGAGATCTCATGGAAGCCGCCGGGCATCGGACCCTCGTGAAGCGTCGCCAGACGGCGCCCGGTCGGGCTGTAGAGGATCGCGGTGACCTGAGTCGGGGCCGCGAGGAAGAACCGGGCCGTCCAGCGGCCGCTTCCCACGCCCAGCGGATAGAGGTCGATGGCGGCCGGCGCCTCCTCGATGCCGCGGTTGCTTGCCATCCACGCAGTCTCGACGAGATCGGCGAGGATATCGGCGGCGCCGCGGAACGCCGATTCGAGATCCGTCCCGAGATCGAGAGCGAGAGTCGCGTAGTAGCGGTCGTTGTAGAGACCGTTGCTCTCGGTGCGGGCACGCTCTTCGGCGGCGACGAGAACCGGAATCAGCGCCACCCGCTGATTGGCGATGGCGAGCGCCAGGGCGGCGGGACCATCGACGACCTGGGCCTGTCGTCCGGAGTCGCGGGGCATTGTGGCAGCAATGCGAGCGGCGAGCATGGTCTCGTAACGGAAATGAAAGCCGCGAGCGGCGCCCGGTGGATCGAGGAGAGTCGCGGCGTCGAGGGGCTGCCAGAGGGCGAGCGCAGCGGTGACGAGTCGGTCGAGAGCCTCTCCGGTGCGGATGGGGTCGCGGCTCGAGAACGCCTGGGAAAGGGCATCGACGCGAGATTGCACCTCGGCGGCGAGCGCTTCCGGTCCCTGAGCCTCGACCGTAGCCATCCCCGAACCATCCTCGGTCGCGGGCTCGGCCACGCCGTCGAGGGAGAAGGAGAGCTGGCTCAGCGCCGCCTCGCGCGCCCGGGCGGTGAAGGCAGTGCCCCAGGCGCAGGCATCCTGGGCAAAGACGAAGTCGCCGGCGGCGCCGGCGACAACGATGACGGCGAAGAGGAGAGACGACGGGTTTTTCATGCTGTGAAAGCGGTGATGCATCAACCCAATCCGAGCACAACAATCGTAGTACGAGACCGCTCTCACCTTCAAGCAGAGTGTGAGATTCAAGTGACAAAATCATGACAGTGATG
>JBIOUT010000136.1:0-3150 GCA_044867365.1 Candidatus Eiseniibacteriota bacterium
GATCTCCCGATCTCGAGATCGTGCGCTTCATGACGCCTTACGGCGGGGCGACGACCTACGAGGTCGACGTCTCCCATCTCGGGCCGCTTCTCCGCGGCAAGCGCCCCCTCAAGATCTTCATCGACACCTGGGTGCATCCCGCCTGGAAGGCGGATGTGACCTTCATCGCCGCCCCCGACACCGCCTACTCCCCGCCGACCTGGGTCGAGCCCATCCTCTACGAACAAGAGTTCAGCCGCGAGAACCTGGGCGATGGGAATTTGGTCATCGTCATGGTTCAAATCCCCGAGGGCCTCTCCCGCGTCGTCATGAAGTACCTCAGCACCGGCCACTGCACCGACGGCCGCGACGAAGACGAGTTCGTCTCGAAAGCCAACGTCATCTCCGTCGACGGCACGGTGGTCGAGAGGTTCCACCCGTGGCGGGAGGATTGCCGGGAGAATCGGGCGATCAATCCCTATTGCAAGCGATGGACGGACGGGAGCTGGTCTTCCGACTACAGCCGGAGCGGATGGTGTCCTGGGCGGGAAGCGCTACCCGTCGAGATCGATCTCAGCGACCATCTCACCGCCGGGCAGCACCTAATCCGCTTCGTCATCGAGGACATCCGCCCCAAAGACGAGAGCGGTCAATTCGGATACTGGAGAGTGTCCGCCTACCTGGTGGGATGGGAGCGCCTGCCCCGCCTATGGCGCAACCCCTGAGCGAGCGCTCCCCTCCACTCAACCCGTCTTGGCGAAGGTCCGCAGAATCTCCTCCGCCCGCACCACTCGTGCGTTTTCCTCCGGTACCTGGCGCGCTTCACGCACATAGCTTTGGAGCGATGCGCATCCCGCTTCCAAATTGCCTGCATTCATTTGAGCGCGCGCCAAGAGATAGCGCGCCTCCAGAACGGCGGCATCGATTTCCAGCGCTCGCTCAAGCTCGACGAGCGCATGCTCGGGCTGCCCGGTATCGAGATAGGCGCGACCGAGATCGAGGTGACCTCTGGATCCGCCCGGCGCGAGGGCGATCGCGGTGCGAAGCGCGGTCAGTCCCTGGGCAACCGCTCCTGAGGCAATCCGTGCCTGGCCGAGAAGTGCGTGCGATCCGGCAAGATTGGGGTTGATTCGCACCGCGGTCGAGAGCGCCTCGATCGCACCTGCCACATCTCCGGTGCGCAGGGCGATCTCGCCGAGATAGTAAGACGGGAATGGGGACCTCGAATCGCCGGCGCGAGCCTTGTCGAGAACTGCCTTCGCCTTGTCGATCTCACCCTCCTCGAAGAGACGCGCGGCGCGGGCGATGTCGGGGCAGGGAGCGGAAGAGCAACCCTTGAGTTGAGGTCCGAGCTCGGTGATGGAAGGCGGGTAAGCCTGACTTATCGCTTCCAGGCAGCAACCGCTCGGAGCCGCCACGGGGCCGGCCAGGGCCGGCCCCTGGAGAGTCGCAAGACAGGCGGTGACCAAAAATGCGCCAACGACCGTAATGGCCAGACTGGCTGCAAAACGACTGACGAGGATGGAGGCAGGGCTGCCTGCCGCGGGGCGAATCAGTCGGCCGTTCATGACGTGTCACCTCCGCCGGGGGCAGTTGCGGCGGCAAATCGAGAGGCAAATGGGGCGGTGTGACGGCCTTAGCCAGACGGGGGCTCCCTCCCCCCAAGACATCAGGGACGGGCCGTCGCTCTGCCTACGTCGATCTACGGCCCGGCGGGGGCCCGGGTTTCAGCGCTGGGCCTGGGCGGCAGCCCCCAGGGAATCGAGCACGGCACGGGCGAGTTCCGGATAGGTGGGGTGAAAGTAGGCGTTGGTCGCCAGCGCTTGTTGAAGATAGTGGCGCGCTTCCCCATCCGCTCCGCGGGCACGCTCGATCATTCCCGCATGGAAGAAGACGAGACCATCGCGCGCCCCGCACTGAAGCGCGGAAGCCATGGCTTGATGCGCCGCCGCGAGCTCTCTGTTCTTGTACAAAGCCCATGCCAGGAGATCGTAGCCATAGATATCGTGGCGGGTCTTGATCTCCTTCCGTTGCTGGTCGACCACGTCTCGAACCCCCCGATCGTGATCCACCAAGAACATCGCCCAGGCTCGCTCCTTCTCGGCATGGCGACGAATCGCTTCCTGCTCGGCGACGCGATAGGCCTCTTCCGCCTTCGACCTGTCACCTAGCCCCGCATGCGCATCGCCGACCAGAATGAGGGTTGCCGGCTCGGGAACCGCATCGGCAGCCTTGCGCGCGTGATCGAGTGCTTCCGGCCAGCGATGCCGGCACGCCGCGGTCTTCGCCAATGCCACATGCAGGCGATGATCGTTCGGCCGGACGGCGAGGCCATCTCGATAAGATTTTTCCGCCTCGTCGATGCGGCCCTTTCGGGCGAGAAGATCGCCGACCCTCAAATAGAACCAGGCGGTCGCCTCGCGCGGCAGGTTGCCGGCGCGCACCGCCTCGTCCCGAGCGGCGATGAGCAGGGCAAGGGCTTCATCGCTCTTCCCGCGTAATTCGAGCCAGCGGGCGTAGCGCGGGGCGATGGTGAACTCGTTTCGCACCGTCGCCAGATGGCTGAAGGTCGAATCAGCGCCCGCATAGTCGCCGAGCTCGAGCTGGATCTCACCCATCGCCGCTCGATAGCCCACGACATCCGGCTCCGCCTCGCTCAGTGTCCTGGCAACCTCCGATGCTTCGACGAACCGGTGTTGACCCGCGAGACTCGCGGCGAGCGCAAGATAGGACCCATCGTTGCGCCTCGGCATGTTGGCGATCGATCGGCGAGCGGCGGATTCGGCCCGATGGAAGTCCTCGTGGTCTCCCGTGTCGCGCGCCCGCTCGAGGTACAGGGCAGCCAGGCGCGCGAGATCGAAGGCTCCCTTGGGATCGCGAGTCGCGCGCTCCTCATAGACGGCGATTTCGCGCTCGCGATCTTGCTTCTCGCGAGCAGCGGCGGCGATGATCGCCGTATCGGATTTGGCGGCGGCACCGCCGTCGACGACGGTGAGAGCGGGGCGGGGGCTCACCTTACCGGCACGAAACCGGAGGCCGGCGCCGAGGGCGACGCCGGCCAGCAACACGAGAATGCCAAGTCGGATGGCTCGCGGGCTCATCGAACCTCCGACTTCTCTAATGAGGAGCCGCCAGGTAAGGGAATGACGTGTCGAACGCCGAGTCGTTGGC
>JBIOUT010000137.1:0-3709 GCA_044867365.1 Candidatus Eiseniibacteriota bacterium
CTATGGGCGAGGAGTGTCGACGACCGGTTTCTCGGCCACTCCCGCTGCAGGGAGTGTCGATGGGAACACGAGCTTCGAGGTGGTGAACGTCGGCTTCTACTCGGAGAGCCTTTACGTCTGGAACAACCAGGGTCAGCTTCTGAACGGCTGGCCGCAGTGGGTGCGGGGCAACTTCAACTGGGGCTCACCCTTGATGGCCGATCTCGACGGCGACGGCGATCTCGAGATCGTGGTCTGGGCAGGGAACGGCGGTCGTCTGTTCGCCTGGCACCACAACGGGCAGGAGCTGGTCGACGGGGACAATGACCCGACAACCAACGGGGTCCTGGCCCGGATCGGCGGCACCTCGTATAACTACGGTTGCCCGGCGGTCGCCAATCTCGACGGCGATCCACAGCTCGAGATCGTCGTTCCGGTCCACAAGACCAACGACAACTCGGGCGGCATCTACGCCTTCAACATCAACGGTTCTCTGGTCCCCGGGTGGCCCTTCTTCACTGGAGGCGTGGGGAATCCGTCGGAAGTCAGCGCCTCGATCGCGACCGCCGATTTCGACAACAACAGCCTCGATGAAATCGTCGTCGCCTGCGAACGAGCCAACGGGCGCGTGTACATGCTCAACGCCAACGGCACCGTCGCTTTCGGCTGGCCCAAGAATGTGACGGCCACAACCCTGACCGACCGCTTGCCCTCGCCGGTGATCGCCGACCTCGACGGGGACGGCAACCTCGACGTCATCTACGCCGATACCGGCGGCACCCTATGGGCCTGGAATCGGCAGGGGACGAACCTCAACGGGTTCCCGGTCTCTTTCGCTGCACCCTCGGCCAACCAGAGGACGCAGTCGACTCCCGTCATCGGCGACATCGACGGCGACGGCCAGCTCGAGATCCTGTTCGGGGACGAGACCGGGAAGCTTCACGCTTACAACAACGACGGAACTCTGGTTGCGGGATTCCCCATCCAGACGGGAGGCGAGATTCGCGGGAGTCCCGCGATCTGGGACCTCGACCGCGACAATCTCATCGATGTCGCTGCGGTGAGCTTCGACACCAACGTCTATGTGTGGGACCTCCCGGGAGATTTCAACCCGACTCACCTCCCCTGGCCTTTCTTCCGCCATGACTACCGCAACACCGGGCGCTACTCGACCTCGAACGTGATCGGAATCCATGAGCCCTCGAGCGTCCCCGGGCTCACCGCCACCTTCTATCCGGTCAAGCCCAACCCCTTCAATCCGCGGGCCTCGTTTGATTTCGACGTGCCGGGAGAAACGGGCGGCGCCCGTCAGGTGCGGCTCGAGGTCTATGATGTGAGCGGGAGGTTGGTGCGCCGGCTCATCGACGCTCCGGTCGGAACCGGGCATCAGTCGGTGATCTGGGATGGGCGGGGACAGGACGGACGGCGCCAGCCGTCCGGGGTATATTTCGCCCGCATCGAGATCGGCAACTTCAACGCCACCCAGAAGATCACCATGCTGCGGTGAGATCGGGGGAAAAGGTGACGCCGAGAGTCCGGTGGGAGTGAAACCAGGAGCGTTGCCCGCGCTCGATGAGCTCCTGGCGGGCCCTGCTCGGCGGACGAGCGCCTCACCCATTGCTCGTGCGCTCGAGATCGCCGATCGCACCCCGGGGATGGTCTCCTTCGCTTGCGGCAACCCGTCGACCGAGGCGCTGCCGGTGGAGGCGATCGCCGCCGCCGCAGGAGCGGCGATCCGCGAGGAGACCGATCGCGCCCTCCAGTACGTGCGGCCGCGCGGCGTCATCCAGGCGGCCCTCGGCGAGTGGCTGGCGCGCGACGGCATCACCGCGCGCGCCGATCAGCTCTTGCCGACAACAGGCGCCATCCAGGCCCTATCCCTACTCGCCCACGCCCTTCTCACTCCGGGTGATGTCGTCATCACCGAGTGGCCGACCTATCCGGTCAATCTCTCGAGCTTTCGCACGCACGGGGCGCGGACGATCGGCATCCCGATGGACGACGATGGGATGCGGGTCGACATCCTCGACCGCCTCCTCGAGCGTCTGGCCGAAACGGGGCGGCCGGCGAAGCTCATCTACGTCATCCCCGATGCGCAGAACCCGACCGGGATCACGATGTCCCTCGCCCGCCGTCGGGCGCTCGCGTCGGCAGCCGCGGCCCATGGGGTGGCCATCGTCGAGGACGGTCCCTATCGGCGGCTCGTGTACGGAGGGATGCCGGCGCCGGCCATCGTCGCTCTCGCCGCGACGAGCGGAGCGCGTGCCATCTTCGTCGGCAGCTTCGCCAAGAGTGTGGCGCCCGGGCTCCGGCTCGGTTACCTGGTCGCCGAGCCGGAGCTCATCGATGCCTGTGTGCTCCTCAAACAGGGGGAGGACTTCTGTACCTCGGGAATTGCTCAGCTCGTCATCGAGCGTCTCATCCGCAACGGGACGATCGCCAGACAGGAAACGACCCTGGCCGCCATCCAGGGGGCGAAGCTCGCCGCCATGGCCGGCGCCCTCGAGCGCGAGATGCGCGGGTTACCCGTGCGCTGGACGCGCCCGCAGGGCGGCCTCTTCATCTGGCTCGTTCTGCCGGCGAGCGCCGACAGCGAGCGCATCCTCGAGCGCGCTATCGAGCGCCGAGTTGCTTTCATTCCCGGGCCTTATTTCTATCCCGACGAGTGCGCCGGCGAAGACGGACGCCCGGCGCCGCTCCCCGCACCCCGCCACACCCTGCGCCTCAACTTCAGCTATCCGCCGCTCGCCGACATCCCGCTCGGCGTCGCCGCGCTCGCCCAGGTCTTCCGCGAGATGCTGTAGAAATTCCGCCCGCCAGTGCCTGACTAGCGGAGGGCGGCCTTGATCGCACCCCAGGTCGCTGGCTCGACCGCGGTGGCCCCGCCCACGTCGAGCAGGAAGTCGTCCGCCCACGAATCGTCGGGGGTCGACTGGCCGCCGCCGAAGCCGCAGACATGGCAGCCGGTGATGAAATCGTTGGGCCGCCGGAGCGATGTGAAATCTTCGAACGTCCAGGTGTCGTTGTCGTTGGTGAAGGCGACCCCGATCACCTGACCCGCGTTTTGATGGAAGAGGATCACCTGAGCGATACCGAGATCATCCGGCTGGCGAAGCCAGAAGCTGAAGTTCGTGACATCATCCGAGTCGATCGCCGGCGAGAAGTTCTGGCGCAAGCACTGCCCTCCGCCACCCGAGCCTCCGGGATCATACGCGTCGAATACTCCGCCATGAGGTTGAACGGTCGAGATCGACCACGTCACCGGGATCCAACCGGCCATGGTCCCGGTCTCGAAACCGGGATTGACGATGGCGTTGGCCCCGACCGGCGGGTTGGCCGGAGCGCCGCCATGGTCGACCTGAGTGATCCGGAAGGCGCCCGGCTCCGTTAGCTGCTGGTTGCCCTGGGTGACGACGACATCGCGCGGCCCCAGGGGGGCGCCGAATTCGACCGCCGCCTGGACCTGGAGTAGGTCCGGCCTGACGAGGACCACCGAGGCGACGCTGACATTGGGACCGAGACTCACCGTGACGCCATTCGACCATGAGTGGCCGGGCGTGAAGATGTCGAGGGTGATCAATTGGCCGGGCCAGGCGACGCCGGGGCTTACGGAGAGGGCGAGCGCCGCTGCGGCGGGGATCAACGTGAGGATCAAAGTCAGGAAGAGAACAACAGGAGCGAAGGTGCGCATGGCCTGACTCCTTCCGAATGGTGGGACTGCAGAAGGAAG
>JBIOUT010000138.1:0-12901 GCA_044867365.1 Candidatus Eiseniibacteriota bacterium
TGACAAAATCATGACAGTGATGACGATGTCCATCTTTCAGGTGCAATGCCCCGGGACCCGGGGCGGGCTCGCCCATCGCCGCTCATGCCTGTGGTTTGGGCAGGGGATTCTTGCCCGAGGGTCTTGAGCTTGCCCGCCGAGCGGCCGATCGATGAAGGGGGGAAGGATCGATTTAGGACACTTCCAGAGAGAGGATGGAGTTGAACGTGACGCTCGCGCCGGCCGACCGCGGGCTCGGCGGACCGGTCCCCGGGGCCGAGAATGGCTCACCGGAAGGCCGGGAGCCCCGCCGTTACCGCATCCTCCATGTCATCACCCGGCTCATCGCCGGAGGCGCCGACGAGAACACCGTATTGAGCGCCGCCGGGATGGATCCCCGTCGTTACCAGGTCGACCTCGCGGTAGGGAAGGAGTCCGAGCCCGAGTCGTTCACCCTTCCCAAGCACATTGGTTTCCATGTCGTCCCGCATCTCGTCCGGGACCTGCATCCGAGCTGCGATTTTGCCGCGCTCATCGAGCTCGCACAGCTCATGTGGCGCGGGAAATACGACCTCGTCCACACCCACACCGCCAAGGCCGGAATCCTCGGGCGGATGGCGGCGGTCGCCGCCGCAGTGCCGAAGGTCGTGCACACCTACCACGGGCCGACCTTTCACCCGGCGATGTCTGCTCCCCGCCGGGCGCTCTACATCGCCATCGAGAAGATGGCCGCCCTCTACACTCATCGCCTCATCGCGGTGGGGGAGGAGGTGCGGCGGAGCTATGTGAAAGCCGGGGTGATCCCCGCCGAGCGCTGCAGGGTGATCTACAGCGGCATGGACATGGGGCGCTTCAAAGAGGCGGGAGCCCTCGGTGAAGAGGAGCTACGAGCGCTGCGCCGCGAGTTCGAGATCCCGCCCGATGCGGTGGTGGTGGGCTCGGCCTCGCGGCTCGAAACGCGGAAGGGTCACCGCTATCTCATCGAGGCGGTGGCCGCGATCGCCGGCGATTTCCCCAAGGTTCACCTGTTGATCGCGGGTGACGGGCCGTTGCGCCAGGAGCTCGCGGCGCAAGTCGAGACATCCGGTCTCGGCAGCCGCGTCCATTTCCCCGGCCATCGACCCGACGCCGAGCGGGTGATGGCGGTCATCGACATCTTCGCCCTGACCTCCACCAACGAAGGATTGCCACGGGTGCTGGTGCAAGCGGCGGCGATGGGGAAGCCGATCGTCGCCTTCAGCGCACCGGGAGTGCGGGAAGTCGTGGTGCACGGGCGGAACGGTTATGTCGTCGAGGTGGGGGACATGGATGGCCTGATTGCAAACCTTCGTCGAATGGTGGGAAACCTGACCGCGGCTCGGGCGATGGGGAAACAGGGAATCGACATCGTCGATGAGCGCTGGTCGGCGACGCGGATGGTCGGCGACCTCGGCGACGTGTACCGGGAGCTTCTCGAGGCAGCTTAGATGGGAGGCTAGGCGGCGCTGGGGAGGGCGCCGCGCGCTTTGACGACGCGGCAGGGAGCTCCGACGGCGACGACGTTCGCAGGAATCGGCTTTACCACCACGCTTCCAGCGCCGATCACCGCGTGATCGCCGATCGTCACGCCCTTGAGCACGATCGCGTGAGCACCGATCCAGACATCGGCGCCGATTCCGATCGGAAGGCCGTGCACCGGTTGCTTGAGGAAGGGCATGCCGGGCTCGGTGCCGTGGTCGTTGTCCTGCACGTAAGAGCCGTCGCCCAGTCCGCTGCCCTCGCCGATCGTGATCTCGCAATAGGAGTTGATGGTGACTCGCCGCCCCAGGGCGACGCCGGCGCTGATCTCGATCCGGCCGTGTCCCGGGCCGTAGTCATGGGTCCAAAGGCAAACGCCGCGATTGATGATGCAGCCGTCTCCAATGGTGATTCGCCGTGGATCGCCGACGATCTCGAGCGGCCCGAGAAAGAGGCATCGCCGCCCGACCCGGACGCCCCGCGTGCGCAACCATGGTGCATAAACGGCGCTGAAGAAGACCCGACGGGCTCTCACTCGCGCGATGCGGAGAAGATTCCGCACGCCTTTCTCACCGACTACCTCGATGAGCGAGCGTCGCCTGGGGCGGAGTTCGATAGGGGGAGACTCCAGTCGCAGAGAATCGATTGGCGGTGGCGTGGGGATCACCCTCCTGGCCAGCGACGGGCGCCTTCCCAGCGGCAGAACCTCCATGAGGAGGCTCGCTTCCCGGCGGCCGAGGGCTTCGAGACCGATGAGCGGCACGAGATAAGTCACCAGTCCGACGACGGCCGCTAGAGCGAGCCCATGGATCCCCGGAGGAAGGAGCGGATCCGCAGCCGCCAAAGTGGATGCGAGGGCGAGGGCCGCCACCGCCGGCCGCCACACGATTTCGACCAGCCGCCAGGGAGTGATTCCGCGCCGGAACGCCATGCAGAGCATCAAGAAGCAGAGCACCTCGCTCGCCACCGTCGCCATCGACGCGCCCATGAACGAGAGGCGTGGGATCAGGACGAGATTGAGCCCGACATTGGCGAGCGCTGTGACTCCGACCGCCCAGGTGCCCAGGGACTGGCGGCCGACGGCGGCGAGGCCCCAGAGAAGGCTCGTCGACATGAGGGCCGGGGGCGTGGCCCAGATCAGGACAGCGAGCCCGGGGGCCGCCTGAGCATAGTCGGATCCGAGAACGAGCCCGATGATTCGGTCGGACTCGACCGCCATGAAAGCCGAGTAACCGATCGCGCCGAGTAGCAGCATTCGCAGGCTTTGCTGGCAAAGCGATCCGACCCAGTTCCCTTTATCCTGCGCGGCGCGAACGAGCGAGGGGAAGAGCACCGAATGGTAGGCGGCGCAGATCGGCGCCGCGGCCTCGAATAGGCGATAGATACCGCCATAGAGCCCGACCGCCTGCGCGCCCTGCATCGCTTGCAGCATGACCGCGTCAATCCGGAAGTAGATGGCGATAAAGACCCCCGACAGGGCGAGTGGCAAGGCTTCGCGCCAGAGCTGGAGCGGCATGGTCCAGCGTTTGTCTTCTACTTCTTCCGCTTCGGCCTCCGCCGGGACGCGCCACAGATCCCGAGAGAACCAGGCGTTCCCTGCGAGATGGGCGAGCGAGGCGGTGAGATAGGCGAGGGCGCCACCCACCGGCCCCATCCCTCGAACCAAGAGCGCCCCTCCAGCGACGAGAACGGCGGTGCTCTGTGCGATCTGGACAAGGCCCGCCGCTCCCGGGCGCCGCGACGACTTGAGCAAGGCGTCGAAGAGGAGGGCGGTCGCGTTGATGAGCATGCCCGCAGTCATGGCGATGATGAGCGGCATCGCCCCGGCGGGGGTCCTGGTGGCGCTCGCAATTCCCACGACGAGGGCGAAGGTGATGATCGCGAGAGCGACCTTGATTCGCAGAGCTTCGCCGAGAAGCAGGCGCAGGCGCTCGGGGGTGCGCGTCACCTCGCGCGCTAGAATGCCCGAGAAGCCGAAATCGGCGACGACATTGAAGAGAAGGGTAAAGGAGAATGCAAAGGTGAAGAGGCCGAAGCCCGCCACTCCCAGCCGCCGGGCAAGGAGCAGGTAAAAAGCGAAGTCGAGTGCCTTGGCGATGAGAACGCCGCCGAGGAGACGGGTGGTGCCACGGGCCACGGCGAGCGGGATGCTCATCGGCAGAGACTCCCGGATGCCACGCGGATCCGGCTCGCGATCCGCTCGGCGCGCTCGGGATGGAGGAAAACCACGTTCCCGCGCCCGAGCTCCTCAGCGGCAATCAGGAAGCCGCCGCTCTTGCTCTCGTCGCCTGCGGGCTGCCAGCGATAGCACTCGTAATCGCGCTCCAGAAAGAATCCCGCCAGCTCCACGGTCGTGATCCCGAAGCCCTCCAGGTACCAGGGATTGACCTCGCAGACGACCGTCGGGTGATGGGTCTCGATCGCCCGCACCGCTCCACGTAGGGCGAAGATCTCGGCGCCTTCGATATCGCACTTGATGAAAGCGAGTCGTTCGAGGCGGAGGAGGTAGTCGTCGATGGCGATGACGTCGCAATCGACCTCGCGGGTGGGAAAGTCGGCCTCCTCGCGCTCCCGTCCCGCTCTCCCGTCATTGCGGTCGGCGCGGTGGGCGAGGCCTGCGATGATCGGGCCCGAGCCATGGATCGGCAACTGGAAGGTGAGCCGCCCTTGGCGTTCTCCGCAAGCGACGGCATGGAGCTCCACATTCTGCAAGCGGAGGAACCGGACGACGTGCCGTAGGGTCGCGTGGGTGAAAGGAATCGGCTCGAAGGCGATGACCCGCCCGGCGGGGCCGACGGCGCGCGACAGATGGAAGGTGTAGAGGCCGTAGTTCGCGCCGATGTCGATTGCGCTATCTCCGAGCTCAACGACCCCAGGCACGAGCTCGAGCTCGGGCTCGAACCAGCCGCCGGTCGCGATGTCCCAGGCCTTGGTCGCCGCCTGTACGAGGCCGTAGGCGCATTCGTCGAGGAGCGGATGGAGCGCCTTCTTGACCAGGCGACGGGCGGGGGAGTTGGCGGGCATCAGCTTCTCCGGCCGCGCTCGGATTGCGAGGCGAGACCGAGCGTCTCCTCGTAAACGGTGAATGTCTCCTGCGCGGCGTTCTCCCAGCTGAAGCTC
This sequence comes from Candidatus Eiseniibacteriota bacterium, assembly GCA_044867365.1. Lineage (GTDB taxonomy): Bacteria > Eisenbacteria > RBG-16-71-46 > CAVPCR01 > CAVPCR01 > JBIOUT01. The sequence goes on from JBIOUT010000138.1 coordinate 4,597, forward strand.
CGCGCCTGCGCCCGCCCGCGCGTCGCCAGATCACGAGCCATCAACTCGTCGTGGAGAAGTCGAACGATGGCATCCGCGATCCCACTCGTATCACGAGGGTCGACCAGGAGGGCGGCGTCACCGGCGACCTCCGGCATGCTCGAGACATTCGAGGTGATGACCGGGACACCGGCGGCCATGGCCTCGAGGATAGGGAGGCCGAACCCTTCGTAGAGCGAGGGCAGGAGGAACATCCGCGCCCCGGCATAAAGGGCGGCGAGCTCATCATCGGTGATTCGCTCGAGGAGCCGAACCCGCGCGCCGAGCCCGAGGGCGGTGATCGCCGCCTCGGGGGATCGGTAGTCGGCGTAGGCGGTCCCGGCGATGACGAGCGGCGGCGCCTCCCCGAGCCGGCCGCGCACCCGCGCGTAGGCCTCCAGGAGACCGACCAGGTTCTTGTGCGGGCGGCGCTCGCCGACGAAGAGTAGATATCCGGGAGTGAGATCGAAGCGCGCAAGACGAGCCTTATCCGCCGCCCAACCGGTGGACAATCCGCTCGCCAGATGAATGGTCCGCATCCGTCCGGGCGCGATTCCGAGAAGTGTCGTCAGATCGGCGCGCGTCGAGTCGCTGTCGGCGATGATCGCCGCCGCGCGACGCGTGCTCCATCCCATCATCCATCTCAGATAAAGCGACCGGCTGCGGCTCCGCAGGAGCTCGGGGTAGCGCACGTACTTGAGGTCATGGATGGTGATGACGGCGGGACGCTGCGCTCCCCACGGGAGATCGAAATGCGGATAGTGGTAGAGGTCGTGGCTCAAGCGGCGGAGGATCGGCCGCATCTGAAGCTGCTGGCCGATCGAAACCGGAGGCACCCCGACCGGGTAGAGGCTGATGCGGGTCGGAGGAGCCGCCATCCGCGGCAGATCGAAGACCAGATGCTCGGCATCGAGGCCGGTCGAGACAAGGACGCGCAAGTGAAGGGGGAGGCCCGCCGCGGCGAAGCCGCCGAGGAGACCGAGGGCATAGCGGCCGATGCCGGTCATCGGCTCGCGAATGACCCGGCCGTCGAAGAGGACGGTGAACCTGGGCCTGACCGTGGCCGGCGCGGGTTCCTCGTCGAGCTCAGGAGCGAATGCCGGCGCGGTCATGGCACGGCTGAGCTTTGCGCCAGCGATCCGGTGGCCAGGCGGGCTGCAAGACGCACATATCCCCTGAGCCGCTCGATCGACTCGCGCCGCCGCGGGCGACCGGCGACGAAGGCCACGATGGCGATGCCCGCTCGCAGGAGAAGCCCGAAGAAGAGGATGAGCTCATAGATCGTCGCCGCCACCGATCCCCGGTGCTTGCGAAAGAAGGCGATCATGCCCTGGCAGGCCATGGTGTAGCGCCATTCATCCCAGCCATGGCCCGAGCCTTTGTGATGCAGGATCGAGAGCGCGGGGTCGACTATCACCTCCCAGCCTGCCTGCCGCATGCGAAAGCACCACTCGATGTCCTCGACGAAGAGGAAGAATCGCTCGTCGAGAAGCCCGACCGGGGGATGTCCGGCGCCGCCCTCGATCGCCGCGCGGCGGACAAGAAGGCAAGCACCGGCCAGCCAGTCGACGGGAAATGGCTTCGAGGATTCGCTCTCGGTTCGCCGGGGAAGTAGGCGATCGATGAGCAGGCTCTCGAGGAGCGCCCTCCCGAGAGTGGGAAAGCGGCGATAGGAGCGCTGGAGACTCCTGTCTGCCGAGACAAGGCGGGGGCCGACGACGGCAGCTTTGGGGTGCTCATCGAGGTCGATCGCCAGGCGCCGCAAGGTGTCGGGTCTCACTTCGGTGTCTGGATTGAGCACCAGAACATACTTACCCCGACCGGCTTGAAAGCCGATGTTCACGTTTCGCGCGAAGCCGCCGGGACTCGCTGGGATGAGGAGCTTGACCGCCGGAAACGAGGCGCTAACGAGGTCGGCGGTGCCGTCCCTGGAGCAGTTGTCGACGACCAGGAGCTCGAATCCCCCCGCCTCAGATGCGAGCAACGAGCGAATGCAGGGCTCGATGTAGGCCGCCGAGTCGTGGGTGACGACGATCACCGAGAGATCCATCACCGGGGCCCGGGATCAGGCTTGCCTTCCGCTTGTTCCAGGGGCACGGTCAGGTTGATCCGCGCCTTCTCGGAGATGAGGTTGCCGAGCCAAGTGTAGTGGTGCGCGTGTCCGACATCGATCGGACAGAGCCGATTCGAGGTCGAGACCAGGAGCCGCCCGCCGGGCTTGAGCGTGTCGAGACAGCTCTCGAAGAATCGCCGCCGGATGTCCGCGGCGTCAGGCAAGAGCTTCCAGATCCCCCACCGTACCCCCGGGTCGAGGCCGTAGGCGTCATAACCGAGGTCGCAGAGGAGCCGGACATCATGGCCGATGCCGCAGCCGATGCTGACGATGACGTCCGACTTGCGAAGATGGGCCTCGAGATAGTTCGGGATGAAACTCTCGAACCGGCGCCGGCTCCCGGCGATCAGGGGTTCATCGACCGTTACATCCTCGAGGATTTCCATGGTTTCGAGGCTCTTGCGTGTCGGAGGCAACGAGCGGCGCGGGCGACCGGTCCCTGAGCCAAGCCCGCACGCGGCCCGAAATGAGTCGATCGATTAATCGGCAGCGCGAAGGCCGAGCCTGAGCCAAATCCCCCGCTTCGAACGAGGCGCAAGATCAGGCGGGGTGGCCCTTAAGCTTCGTAGCGCAGGTCGGCGAGGGCGGGATTGCAGTGGCTCAGGGCCGCGGCATCGAGATCAGTGGCGAAGCGGCCCTCGCGGGCGCGGGCGGCGATGTGCTCCAGGGTATCGGCGAGGGTATCCACTTCCTCAATCGTGTTGTAGATCCCGAAGGAGGCCCGCACCGCTCCCGGTAGCTCGACCTTCTCGCCGGCGGCGAGTCGGGTGACCAGGACCTCCGGGCGATCGATGCCGAGGAGATGGTGGACATAGGGGTGGGCACAGAAGCGTCCGTTGCGAGTGGCGATCCCAGCCTCGCGGTTGAGCACGGCGCTCAAGATGCCGTGCGGAACTCCGTCGAGGTTGAACGAGACGACGCCGAGGCGCTCCTTCGAGTCGAGCTTTCCATAGAGGGTCAATCCTTCGATCGCTCGGAGCCGGCCCAGGGCATGGCTCAAAAGCTCGAGCTCGTGCGCCCGGATCTCCTCAAGCCCGATGTCGAGCAGGAACTCGAGGGCGCTCGCCATGGCGATGACTCCCGGGATGTTGGGAGTGCCGCCATGATGGCGGTCGGGAGCGGGAAGCCAGAGGATCTGCTCCTGGGTGACGCAGGCGACGGTGCCTCCTCCCGGCTGATAGGGATCGGCGCGGTCGAAGAGAGCGCGCGGCCCGAAGAGAAAGGCGGCGCCAAAGGGGGCGTAGGCCTTGTGCCCGGCGGCGGCAAGTAAGTCGATGTGGCCCGGGTCATCGTCGCTCCGGACGTTGATCGGGTGATGGGCGAGGAGCTGGGCGGCGTCAACCAGGATCCGTGCGCCGCGGGCGTGGGCGCGCTCGGCGATCGAGTGGATGTCCGGCATGATGCCGGTCACATTCGAGCCGCCGGTCACCGCCACGAGCTTGACCTGGTTGGCGGCGAGGAGCTCGTCGAGATGGTCGAGGTCGAGGGTGCCGTCATCGCCGACGCGAACGTGGCGTACCTGCCCCCGTTGGCGATAGGGGAGATCGTTCGAATGGTGCTCCATCTCGGTCGAAATCACGATCCCGGGTTCGGCGCTCAGGATGTGGGCGGCGAGGTCGATCGCCCCGGTCGTGTTCTGGGTATAGATGATGCAGTTCTGGGCGAGGTCGGCGCCGAGGAAGCGAGCGATCACTTCCGACACCCGGTCGAAGAGGTCGGTCGAGATCATCGACAGGTTGTGATGCCCGCGGTGGATGTTGGCGTACTGGTGCTCGAGGAAGTCGATGTGCCCGGCGATGACGCGCCGGCAGGGGTGGGTGGAGGCGCTGTGGTCGAGATAGATGAGGGGCCGCCGGACTCCGTCGCCGGCGCTCTCGAAGGTGACTTCGGTGATCGGGAACTCGCGGCGAATGGCCTGACAGTCGACGGGCATAGGACTCGTAAGGTACCACCGCGAGGACCCGCGGGACAATCCCGGTGGCGGGAAGGCGGCGGTGGCTTGTAGATATCAACACTTGCAATGAGCAATTGAATGCCCGAGAGTGCGAGCGTGCCCCGTGGATCGGAGGAAAGAACGATGGCTGAATCCTCGAGCTCCACGAATGGAAGAGCGCAAGTCGGGTTGGGACGGACTCTGCGGCGGCTGGCCCGGGGCACCGAGAGGCTCGAGCTGGCGGCGATGGCGGGATCGGGACTGCCGCGAGTTCAGGCGCATGCGCTGCTCGCGGTGGCGAGCATGGCGCGGCCGGCGATGGCAATGGTGGCGCGCGAGCTCAATCTCGCGCCGAGCACAGTGACGCGGCTCCTCGATCCCTTGGTTCGCCGGCGCCTCGTCCGCCGGGAAGCCGACCCAGGTGACCGACGGGTGATCGTGATCGCGCTCACGGATGCCGGTCGTCAAGCGGTACGGCGTCTCGAGGGAGAGCTCGATCGGGCTTACGGCCGGGTGGTCGCAGCGGCAGGCACCGGCGGCCGACGGCGGTTGGATGAGGCGGCCCGCGAGCTTCTCACCGCCGTCGAGCGAACGGCGACGATCCAAAGCAAACGGGCGAGTCGGAAGACTCGCCCGCAGCTTACGAACCGAGTGAGTTGATTAGTCCTGGTAGATCGCCTTGATCTTGCCCCAGGTGCTGGGCTCGACAGCGGTCGTCTGGCCACGGTCGCCCGAGAGACGGAAGAGCTGATCGGGAGCACTCGGATCGATCCCGCAGGTGGCACCACGAGCGCCCCAAGCGTTGCACGGGGTCCCGAAGCCACCACCCGGGTTCTGCCAGGCAGCCGGGCAGCCGTCGACCGTAATGCGATCGTTCCAGCCCCACTGACCAGCCGGGTTGAAGTTCTGGTTCGCCTGGACGACGAGCCAGTGATTACCCGAGGCCAACGAGGCCGCGGGCGACAGCGCGATCTGGAAGTCGCCACCCACGCCGGCATATGGCTGGGCCAGGTAGGTCGCTTCCGCAACCGGTCCCGGGCGGCAGTTCGCATCGGGATAGAACCAGACGTTCACCGATGCGGCAGGCCCAGGGCCGTTGAAGTACACGCCGTCGATCTCGACCAGGTTGACGCTCCAGCTCTCGCCAGCTGGGACGGTGCAGTCATCACCGAGGAAGTCATCGAATGCATCGAAGGCCGCCTCGAAGTTCTGTGAGCTGGTCCCATTGGTGCCGGCTCCAGACATGTGGTCGCAAAGAACCACGGCATCCGGGCTCGCTGGGCCCAACGAAGGTGTGGTCGGAGCGGTGGGCTCGGGGTTTGTCGCGAACGAGGCGGCCGGAAGAAGGATCAGGACCGCCAGCAACCCTAGGAACTTAGCCATTCGCATTGAGAGCTCCTCGCTGTTGGCTGAACAAGAAGCGGCCCGGTAGTGTCGCTAGGCTCCGGTTCGAGCCCTTAGCCCAGCAATTACGGAGTTTAGCACGCCCGGCGGCCGGCGTCAAATGGTAACTAACTGCCGCGGGGGATCGGCTATTGGGGCCGTATACTGGAGCGTGTTGGCGCAAGCGATGGGGCCCCCGGCCCTTGCCAGGACTCGATGGCGCATAATGGATCTTATGTCAAGTTAAGGATATACCGCGTCCGGCGGACAGATTCCGGTTGCCGGCATGGGCCTCCCCCGGCCGGCTTCTCAGTCGGATCTTCCGGCGTCAATGCGCATCAGGGCGTCGACGGCCTGGGGCAAGGCCTGCCCACGAAGATCGGTGGCGACGATCCGCCCCTCGCGATCGACGAGGAAGGTCGAGGGAATCGAGCGCACTCCGTAGCTCGCTTTGAGCGGGGTCGCCACCCCGCGGCCCTGGAATATCTGGGGCCAGGTCATGCCGTTGGCGGCGATGAAGCTCTCGAGCTTGTCGACCGATTCGTCGAGGCTGATGCCGATGACCTCGAAGCCGCGGTCGCGATACTTCATATAAGTCTGACGTACCTGCGGGAGCTCGGCCCGGCACGGGCCGCACCAAGTAGCCCAGAAATCGATGAGGACGACCTTCCCCCGGTAATCGCTGAGGCTGAGTTTGTTGCCATCAATGGTGGTCAAGGAGAAATCGGGCGCCGGCTCACCGGGGCCGAGGCCGATGCCCGGCCGGCCGCGGCTGATCGCGGCGAGTGCGGGGTCGACCGGGACGAGAACGAATCGTCGCCCGTCGCACGAGGTGTCGCGCACCTGGTAGGCCTCACTCCCCACTGTAAATGGCGCACCGAATCGCATGCGTTCTTGGGATTTGAAGGGATGGCCGTCGAGCACTCCGTCGCCATTCCAATCGATGATCAAGGCGACGCCCCGGTCGAAGGGTCCGTGCGGCGAGAGCTGGGTGGGGATGACGGCGATGGCCCGTTCGTTTCCCTGGAGACGAACGGTTCCCTGACGGAAGCTGTCGAGAACCACGAGCACGGCGTCGGGCATTCCCTGGGGCAGGTTGGGCAGCGTGGCACGCTTGGGGTCGTAACGGCGGAAGATGGCTTGAATCTCAATGGGTTTGCCCGATCCCGCGCACGGCACTCGAAGGGTGGTATGAACCGACGGAAGCATCCCCTGCCCGGTTGGACTCTTCTCGAAGGTTCCCTGCCAGGCGAGCGGCGGATCATCGGTCAGATCTTCGTTGTCATTGGCATCGACGATGAGTCGTTCACTGCCATCCGCCGTCCTATAAACAAGGAGAGTCAGGGCGCCGTCGGGGCTCCCCTGCTCGAGGACGCCGTAGAGCACGCCGGCATCGTGGCCCTTGGGTAATTTGGCCAGCGTCTCCGCCGGCTTCGCGAGGAGGGGCACCGGGATGTTCCCCGGAACCGAAAGGACGGGAATGACGCCCGTCCGGTCCTCGAGGCGAACCTCAATCGATCCGGGAATCGGCCGCGCCCGGCATTCCGCTGCGATCGACGCCGAGATCCCCGCACCGCCGGCGATCACGAGCAACAGGCGTACAGGTCGATTCATCGGGGATCCAGATTCAATTCGCGGGGGCAGGTGAGTCGGGCCAGGCCGAGAACGGCCGCGATCACAGTCGAGGCCTCCAATTCTACATGAACCGGAGGCCCCACTCCAAAGTTCGGCTGTTTATTAGCCCGCGGTCACGGCCCCACCACCAGGTTCACCAGCCGATCGGGGACGACGACGACCTTGCGCACCCTCTTCCCCTCGAGATGGGCGGCGACTTTCCGATCTGCCAGCGCGATCTCTCGCATCTCAGTCTCACCGAGGCCGCGGGCGGCGGTCAGCCGCGCGCGCACCTTGCCGTTCACCTGGACGACGAGGGTGACCGTCTCGGCCGAGGCGAGCGCCGGGTCTTGCTTCGGCCAAGGATGGCGGAAGATGGAACCCTCATGGTCCAGCCGCTGCCAGAGCTCTTCGGCAATGTGGGGGGCGAAGGGAGCGAGACAGAGGACGAGCGCCTCGAAGCCCTCCTTGAGGGCGCGCCCCTCCGGGCGCCCGGGTGCGATGACGCCTTTTGCCGCAGCCGTCGTGATGAAAGCAGCAGTTGCGTTCACATGCTCCATGCAGGCGCTGACCGCAGTATTGAAATGGAAACGGTCGATGTCCTGAGTCACCCGCTCGATCGTGCGGTGGGTGGAGCGCCGGATATCCTTGACCTCCTCCCCCATCTCTCCGCTCTCCGTGGCGGGCCGCTTCGACTCCGTCTCACCGAGCACCGGCTCGCGCGGCAAGCGGTCGACATTCTCGATGATTAGACGCCAGACCCGGCCGAGGAAGCGATACGTTCCCTCGACCGCGCGGTCGTTCCATTCGGCATCCTTCTCCGGCGGCCCGATGAACAGGGTGTAGAGCCGGGCGGTATCGGCGCCGTACTCGGCGATGAGGTCCTCGGGGTTCACCGTGTTGCCCTTCGACTTCGACATCTTCGCCCCGTCCTTGCAAATCATCCCCTGGGTGAAGAGGGCGGCGAAAGGCTCGACGAAGCCGAGGAGACCCTCGTCGTGGAGCACCTTGGTGAAGAACCGCGAGTACAGGAGATGGAGGATCGCGTGCTCGACCCCGCCGATGTACTGGTCGACCGGCAGCCAGCGATCGACGAGGGCGCGCTCGAACGGCCGCTCGCCATCGTGCGGGCTCAGGTAGCGCAGGTAGTACCAGCTTGAATCGACGAAGGTGTCCATGGTGTCGGTCTCCCGGCGCGCCGGCTTGCCGCACCGCGGGCAGGCGACGCGGACGAACGACTCGAG
>JBIOUT010000139.1:0-11209 GCA_044867365.1 Candidatus Eiseniibacteriota bacterium
GGGGCGATAGGTGACGGAGACCGGTGGCTCTTCGACGGTCGTGGAATCGGATGCCGACGATTGGCTTACGTCGGTGATGACGGTATCGCCTTCCGCCGATTCGGTGATCACCGAATCCACCTCCGCCGCGCTCGACTCCTCGGCTTGATCGCCGGAAGCCTGGGCGCTATCGGGGCTCGCTCCCGCGCCCTCGGGATCGCCGGAGCCTGCGGTCGCCGGAGCGGAGCTCGTGGTCTCTGGTGACCCGCCGGAGCTCCCGCCGGTCGATTGGCCGCTCGTGCTTCCCGCGCTCCCCTCCGAGTTGCGACCGCGCACATCCCGGCCGTAGACGCCTTCGCCGCTTCCCTCGAACTCCTTTCCGCCGAAGCGGCGCGGCTCTCCTCCCCCGCCCGCCTGAGCGACCGTCTTCTCGGTCCGCTTCTCCTTCATCATCTCGAGTGGATCCTTGATCGCGTAGATGTTCCAGCCGCCTCGCTCGAAGACGGTGAAGAGAAGTCGCTTCCCGTTCCGCGACCAGGAGATGGCCGGGCTCGATTCGACGATGCCGGTCACTCCGGTGAGGATATTGGTCAGCTGGAAGGCTTCGCCGCTCGCCACGTCGACGATATAGATATTGGATACGCCGGTGCGATCGGAGATGAGCGCGATCTGCTTGCCGTCGGTAGACCACTGGGGGCTGATGTTCTTGCCTTCTTGTTCGGGCAGCACCCGGATCTGGCCGCTCTCGAGGTCGAAGATGGCGACGCGGAACTCACCGAACTCGAGGGTGCGGAAGTTGGTGCGAGGCCCGCGGTCGGTGGTGAAGGCGATCGAGCGCCCGTCCGGCGACCACTGTGGGTCGCGATCGGAAAAGCGGTCCTGGGTGAGGCGCTTGAATTCCTTGCCGTCACGGGTGGTGACGAAGAGATCGGATTGACCACCCGAGAGACCGACGAACACGAGCTTCTGCCCGTCGGGCGAGAAGCTGGGGCTCAGGATGCCGTCGAGACCGAAGGTGAGTCGCCGATCCACCTTGCGATGATCGACGTCATAGAGGTAGATCGCATCCTCCCCTCCCACCTTGGCGGCGAACGCCAGTGTCTTCTGATCCGGCGACCAGGCAAGAGCGGTCTGGAGAAAACGCAGCGACTCGAAGCTCGACGAGCGTTCGCCTTCAACCAGCTTCTTCTGGATCTTGCCGTCGATGGCGGAGGCAAGATAGATGTCGTTGTAGAGGCTCCGATCGGAGAGGTAGACCATCAGATCGCCGTCCGGCGACACTGCCGGCGCCAGATTGAGATGCGAGAGGTCCTTCTCGTGGTGGGTCAGCCGGTGACCATAGGTCTCCGCCTTCTCGTACTCGGCGATCTGGGGCAAGTAGCTCTTTCTCACCTGCTCGGTCCACTGCTTGGATAGATCCTCGAGCGAGATCCCGAGAGAAGCCTGCACCGCCCGCTCGAGGCTGCCCCGCTTGGCCACTCCCTTGAGGAGCTCGCCGATCTTCTGGGTGCCGTATCTCTCGTCGATGAACTGGAACACCGCCTGCCCGAATCGATAGACCCGGATGTCGCCGGTCTGCTCGAGCTCATCGAGGGTGGTGAGGTAGCCTTCGAGGGCGGCGTCGCGGAGCCACATCCGCGTGTGGTTGTCGAGCATCGAGATCGACAGGTACTCGGCCATCCCCTCCATGAACCAGAGCGGCGGGGTGTAGGCGATGCTGCCGGTGAGCGGGCTCCGATCCCGTCCGACCAGGATATCCACTTGGAACGCGTGCACCAGCTCGTGAGTGAGCACATGGTCGAGCTCGGCATAGGAGCCGGTGAAGGGCACGAGCACCCGCCGCTTGAGAAACTCGGTTACTCCACCGGTTCCCTCGCTGATCAGCCCCGGAAGGGCGTTGGTCTGCTGGAAGTCGGTGTGCGAGGCATAGAGAATGAGCGGAATCGGATCCTTGACCTCGTGGTTCAGGATCTTGGAAAGCTTGGCGTAGCCCCGCTCCGCCATTCGCGCCGCATCACGTGCCGCTTCTTCCTCGTTGGAATAGAAGTACACGCGGAAGTGATCGGTCTCGATCACCGCCCAATCGAACTTGTCGTATTGGACCTTGTTCTTGCCGAAGTACTGGGCCTCCGCCGTTTGCGGCACGGTGACCGTGGAAACGAGGAGAGCGAGGGAAAGAAGGCGCAGGTTCCGCGTCCCGGAGCTCGGCGGCTGCATGTCGTCACATCTCGGTGTTAGGGCGGGAGGACCCAGGCATCGGCCCTTTCCCCACCAGCGTAGCATTTGGCCTAACCTTCATTCCAGCACATGGTTGGGTCGATGGTCAGGTGGTTCGTGTTGGAGCGGGGATCCAGGTAGGGTTCGAGCCGACCTCTAATTGATCGGTCACCGTCGACCCGACCGTTCGTGCTTTGCCACCTACCGTCTCTTAACGGCTAAGGATGCGCCCATTGCGCCTTGATCCTCCCCCAGGTGGTGGGACCAACCGGAGTCGATGAGCCGGCGATGAGGGCAAAAAATTGGCGGGCGTCTCCGAGATGCGACCCATCCACCACGTCTCGCTCAGCCACGACTCGTTGGTTGGCGAGCTCGATCCAATGCCCGCTGACATCGTCAAAGCGGGCGATCCGGAGATCTTCTTCGCGCCGTCCCAGACCGGCGACCACCGCCGGATCGTAATGAAGCTCGAGCTCGACCGGCTGGATGAGCACACCCGAGCAGGGACACCCTCGATCGGGGAACTCGAGATTGGCGAAGAAGCCGGACACGAATCGATCGCTTCCACAGAAGTCAGGCGCAGGGAGTGCGGCGCACGGCCAGGGTAGGAGTTCGGCGTAGATGTAGAAGAGGCCCGAGTCCCATTGCCCGAAGGCGAAGGGAGGAAAGCGCTCGAAGCTCCGGGATTCGGTCTCCATGAGGATCGTGTAGGGGAGGCCGGAGCCGATGTCCATCCACTGGCCCTGGCCAGCGGCGGGCGTAGACGCCAGGGGGCCGAGGAGGACAAGGGCGAGGGCGGGACCGAAGGTCTTGTCGAACACCATGATCCGGGACCAGGGCTTGAGACGACACGGGATCCACCCGCGAAGGCGGCCGGGGGTTCCCGTCCCATTCAATTTAGCACGTTAGCACGGTCCGAGCAGCCGGCCGGGGTCGATCACTAGGGTCTCGGGGAGAAACTGCCGAGCGGGGCCGCCGATCAGGGGGCGATGAAGGCCAGCGACCGCGAGGCGAGGTCCCAGAGCGGCGTCCACCAGAGCCCGAGCCCGATGGTGGGAATGAGGAGGACGGCGAGGAGGAGGGCGGCTCCCGCGGGGACCGCCAGGCGCTCTTCAGTCTCGGCTTGCTCGAAGAACATGGCCCTCAGGATCCGGGCGTAGTAGTAGAGGGAGACCACCGAATTGAGCACTCCCACGACCGCCAGCCAGTAGACCTTCTCCCGGATGACGGCGGCAAAGAGATAGAGCTTGCCGATGAACCCGGCGCTCGGGGGAATGCCGATGAGCGAGAACAGGAAGGCCGCCATCGCCACCGCCAGGAGCGGCGATCTCCAGACCAGACCGCGATAGTGAACGATGTCCTCTCCCCGCGCTTGCTTGGCCATCGTGATCACGACGAAGAACGCCCCCAGGTTCATGAACAGGTAGACGCCGAGGTAGAAGAGGACGGCGAGCACTCCCTGATCCGAGAGCACGACGAAGCCCATGAGCATGTAACCGGCGTGAGCGATGGTGGAATAGGCAAGGAGCCGCTTCAGGTTGGTCTGGGGTATGGCCGCCAGGTTGCCGAAGGTCATGGTCGCCGCGGCGAGGGCGGCGAGGAGCGCCGGCCAATCGAGCCCGGCCACCGGCAGCCAGCGGCCGTTCGCCCCCGCGGTGGCGAGCCCCGAGTAGAAGAAGCGCACCATCATGGCGAAGCCCGCCGCCTTGGGCGCGACCGAGAGGAAGGCGGTGACCGGGGTCGGAGCCCCTTCGTAGACGTCCGGAGTCCAGAAGTGGAAGGGGACGCTCGAGATCTTGTAGCCGAATCCCGCCAGAACGAAGCCGATCGCCACGAGCGTGGCCAGGCGATATGGCTCCTGGCGGGCGAGCCCCTCGGCGATGGCGAAGATGTTGGTCGAGCCGGTGAGCCCGAAGAGGATGGACATGCCGTAGAGCATCACCCCGGTGGAAGCGGCGCCGTAGATCACGTACTTGAGCGCCGCCTCGCTCGATCTCCGGTTCCCTTTGAGGAAGCCGGCCAGGATGTAGGAGGTGACGCTCACCGTCTCGAGCCCGATGACCATCATCAAGAGATCGACGGCGGAGGCCATGATCGACAAGCCCACCGCCACCGCCAGCATGAGGGCGGCGAACTCCCCCATCTCCACCTTGCTCGTGTCGGGAGAGATGGTGGAGACGATCACCACGAGCGCGGTCGTCACGAAGAAGAGGAGCTTGAAGTAGACCGCGAAGGGGTCGATCGCGATCATGTCGGTGAAGAGGAGCGCGCTCCCCACCCCGTAGAGCTTGAGCGCGGTCAGGGTGGCGGCGGCGAGCGCCCCCACCGCGAGCCAGGCCATGAGCTTCTTCGCCTGGCCGCGGGCCACCAGGTCGGCGATGATCACCAAGAGCATCGCGCCGCAAAGAATGAGCTCGGGAACGAAGTAGCGGACGCTTTCGAAATTGTTGATCGACTGCATCGCCGCTCTCGAGCCTCTAGTGAGGTAGGTAGCTCAGAATGCCCGCCATGGACACCTGGAAGACATCGATGACCCACCGGGGATAGATCCCGACCGCGATCACCAGCGCCCCGAGGGGCGCGAGGGTAAAGAGCTCGCGGCCGCTGATCTCGGGCAGACCCCGATACTTCTCATTGAGCGGCCCCAGGAAGACACGCTGCAGCGTCCACAGGAGATAGCCGGCGCCGAGCACGATGCCGGTCGTGGAGGCGATGGTGAGCCAGCGGTAGACATCGAAGGCGCCAATGAGCACCAGCGCCTCCGCCCAGAATCCGGCGAGCCCCGGCAGCCCCAGAGAAGCGAAGAAAGCGAGCGAGGTGATGGCGGCATAGACCGGCATCTGCACCCCCAGACCCCCGAAGCCGTCGATGTCGCGGTGGTGAGCGCGGTCATAAATGACGCCGACGATGAGGAACAACATGCCGGTGATCAGCCCATGGGTGAACATCTGGAGCACCGCTCCGTTGACGCCCGGTTGGGTGAAGCTCGCCATGCCCAGAAGACAGAACCCCATGTGGCTCACCGAGGAATAAGCAACCAGCTTCTTGAGATCCTTCTGCGCCATGGCGCATAAGGCCCCGTAGATGATGTTGATCATCCCGAGCAGCGCGATGAAGTACGCCCCCTCGGCGGTCGCCTGGGGGAGGAGGGCGTAATTGATGCGCAAGAGCCCGTAAATCCCCATCTTGAGCAGGACCCCGGCAAGGATGACCGAGATGGCGGTCGGCGCCTCGACGTGGGCGTCCGGAAGCCAGGTGTGGAAAGGAAAGACCGGCACCTTGATGGCGAAGCCGACGAAGAAGCCCCACCACACCAGGGTCCGGAACAGATAGCCGTAGCCTTTGTCCCCCATCAACTTGAGCATGCTGAAGGTGTGGGGATCGGAGTTGAAGTAGAGGGCGAGGATGGCGAGCAGCATGAACACGCTGCCGAAGAGGGTGTAGAGGAAGAACTTGATTGCGGCGTACTCGCGCCGCGGCCCGCCCCACACGCCGATGAGGAAATACATCGGGAGGAGCATGACCTCCCAGAAGACATAGAAGAGGATGAAGTCGAGGGCGCAGAAGACGCCGGTCATCCCGGTCTCGAGGAGGAGGAAGAGCGCGAAGTAGCCCTTCACCCCGCGGTTGATGCCCCAGGAGGCGAAGATGCAGAGGAAGCCGAGAAGGGTGGTCAGGAAGACCAGCATCACCGCCATCCCATCCACCCCCATCAAGTACTCGATGTTGAAGGTGGGGATCCAGGAATGGTGCTCGACGAACTGGAACTCGGCGGTCCCCGAATCATAGAGCCGGAGCATGCGGATGGAGAGGGCGAGCGGGATCCCGGCGATGATGGCCGACACCACCTTGATCAGGGTGTCCCCTCGCAGGAGGAGGACGATCACCATCCCGACGAGCGGAATGAAGGTGATGAGCGAGAGCAGATAGGCGTCCATGCCTGAAAGCTACCTCCACCGGCCGGCGTCGCCGCCGGCCATCGAGCGCCAGCTACCGGAACATCTTGACGAACACGATGATGAGCAAGATCCCCATGAAGCCGTAGACGTAGTTCTGAAGCCGGCCGGTTTGCACCTTGCGCGCCGCCCGGCCGAAGCCGATCACCGTCTGGGCCAAACCGTTGACCAACCCATCCACCCCGAAGAGATCCACCCCGCCGATGAACCAGGCGAGGCGAGCGGCGAGCTTTCCGGCGCCGTTGACCATCGCATCGATCACATAGATATCCAAGATTCGGGCCAGGAAGGAGAATGCAAGTACTCCCCTCACCACCACCGCCCCGTAGAGCTCGTCGAAGAAGTACTTGTTCTTGAGCAGGAGATAGAGCGGCCGGAGTCGCGCCGCCGTCCCCGCAGCCGAGATTACCCCCCGTACGTAGGTGAGATAGGAAAGCAAGATGCCGAGCCCGGCGGCGGCGAGCGAGCCCCAGAGCGCCGGGAGATGCGCGGCATGCTCCATCTCATGGGAGACGGTGGGGCCGTGTTCGGCGGCGGCCGGTAGCTGCACCACACCCTCGAACCAATGCTGGGTGACGAAGGGAATGCCGACCGAGACGACGCTCATCGTCGCCAGAACCACGAGCGGGATCGTCATCACCGCCGGCGATTCGTGCGCATGATCGAACTTGTGGTGATCGCGCGGCTCGCCGGTGAAGGTGAGAAAGAGGAGCCGGAACATGTAGAAGGCGGTGATCGCGGCCGCCATCAAGAGCAACACGAAGGGAAGGTAGTGGATCCCGCCCGAGCTCATGCCGAAAGCCAGAGTGCCGGCGAGGATGGCGTCCTTGGAGAAGAAGCCGGAGAGGCCGGGCACCCCGGAAATGGCGAGTGTCGCCACCAGCATAGTGGCAAAGGTGATGGGCATCTTCCGCCTGAGCCCGCCCATCTCGAACATCTCCTGGGAGTGAACGGCATGGATGACGCTCCCCGCGCCGAGAAAGAGCAACGCCTTGAAGTAAGCATGCGTCCACAGGTGGAAGAGACCGGCGGCGAAGGCGCCGGCGCCGAGCCCGGCGATCATGTAGCCGAGCTGGCTGATCGTCGAGTAGGCGAGCACCTTCTTGATGTCGGTCGCGGTGATGGCGATCGTGGCGGCGAGGAAGGCGGTGATCGAGCCGACGAGGGCGATGACCCACAACGCCTGGGCATCGAATACCGGATAGAGCCGTCCCACCAGATAAACGCCGGCTGCCACCATGGTCGCCGCATGAATGAGAGCGGAGACCGGGGTCGGGCCCTCCATGGCGTCGGGGAGCCAGGCATGGAGCGGAACCTGCGCCGATTTGCCGACCGCTCCCATGAAGAGCCCGATTCCCGCCAGGGTAAGCAGAGGACCGGAGAGATTGCCGTCGGCGATGCCTTCGAACACTCCGGCGTAGGTGAAGTCGCCGAGCTTCCAGGAGATGATCAGGATGCCGATGAACATCCCGACATCGCCCACCCGGGTGGTGAGGAACGCCTTTTTGGCGGCGTTCGCCGCGGAGTGCTTCTCGAACCAGAAGCCGATCAGGAGGTAGCTCGTGAGCCCGACGAGCTCCCAGAAGACATAGAGGCCGATCAGGTTGTGGGCGAGGACCAGGCCGAGCATCGAGAAAGTGAAGAGCGAGAGATGGGCGAAGTAGCGGCTGTAGCGGGGATCGCCTGCCATGTAACCGACCGAGAACAGGTTCACCATCGAGCTGACGAGGGTGACGACGACCAGCATGCACGCGGTCAGGTTGTCGAACCAGATCCCCATTTCGATATGGAAGGAGCCGAGGCGGAGGTAATCGATCTGCCAGGTCCGCTGGAAGCCGGGGTCATGGATGCCCAAGATGACCTGGGCGAAGAGCGCGACGGCGAAGCCGAAGGCGATCAAGTTGGCGCCCACCGCCACCCAATCGCCGCGGCGGGGCAGGCGACCGCCGAACGCGCCGATGATCACGAATGAGGCGAGGGGCAGGAGCAGGACGGCAAGCAGGGATTGCGCCAAGGGACCTCCCGCTAGTCTCGCAACGAGTCGATCTCGTTCACGTCGATCGTATCGAAGTTGTGATAGATGGCCAGAATGATGGCCAGAGCCACCGCCGCCTCGGCGGCGGCGAGCACGATGACGAAGGCGGCGAAGAGCTGGCCCCGCAAATCCGGGGCAGTGAACCGCGAGAAGGCCACGAAGTTGATGTTGGCCGAATTGAGGACGAGTTCGATCCCCATCAGCACCGAAACCGCATTCCGGCGGCTGACGATGGCATAGGAGCCCAGGGCAAAGAGAATCGCCGAGATGAAGAGATAGGCGTTGAGGCTCGACGGATCGAGGATGCTCATCGGCTTCTCACCTCACGGCGGGCGATCAGCACCGCGCCGATGAGCGCGGCAAGGAGGAGGATCGACACCACCTCGAATGGCAGGAGGAAGTCGGTCATGAAAAGGGTGCCGATCGCCTTGACGGTGGGCGTCATTTCCGGGCGGCCGCGGAGCTGCCACTCGGTGTTGAAGAAGACGCTGAAGAGAACATAGAGGAGACCCATGAAGAGGATGATCGAGCGCCCGACTCTCGCGCTTCCCTGATAGAGCTCCACCGAGACGATCTTGTTGGTGAGCATCACCCCGAAGAGGATGAGGACGAGAATGCCGCCGACATAGACCAGGAGCTGGGTAGCAGCGAGGAAGTCAGCCGCCAGATAGACGTAGATCCCCGCCACTCCGCCGAGGGTGAAGAGAAGAGCGAAGGCGGAGCGGACCAGGTTGCGGGAGCTCACCACGACGACCGCCGAGGCCAGGGTGATTCCCGCCAGGCCGGCGAAGATGAGCTTGTAGAAGAACTCGCTGCCCACGTCCTCCTCCGCCCAGTCTCGGGTTCCTCCCGTCCTAGGGCTGGGTTTCCTCCGCCGCCGGCTTCTCGTCCGCGGCCGGCTTGGTCTCTGTAACCGGCTTCGCCTCCGCCGCCGGCTTTGCTTCTCCTGCTGCCTCCGGCTTCGGCGCCGCCGCAGGCTTGGCCGCCTCCGGCTTGGCCTCGTGTCCCTTGGCGGTCTTCGCCAACTCGGCCGTCCGGTGGGTCAGCCAATCGAACTCGGCCGCCCCGCTCAGCGGCCGGGTCGAGCCCTGGGGAATGGCCAGGCTCTTGGGATCGGCCGGGCCGGCGTAGGTAACAGGGTTCGAGATGCGATTCTGTTTGATCCGCGCCTCTTCCATACTGAAGCCGGGAGGCGGCTCCTCGATGGCGAAGCGCAAGAGCCACCCATCGCGCTGGTAGCTCGACACCTCGTACTCGCCGGTCATGAGCAAACACTCGGTCGGACAGACCTCGGTGCACAGGTTGCACCACATGCACTTCAAAGTGTCGATGTCGAACTGGTAGACATGGAGCTTCTTCGGGGTTCCATCCCGGGTGAGCCCCAGGTCCTCGTCCTTTCCCGCTTTCTGGATCACCATGGTGATGCAATCCACCGGGCAGGCTCTCACGCACTGGCCGCAGCCGATGCAGTCTTCCACTCGGTTGTGGAGGAGGCCTCTGAAGCGCTCGAACATCACCATCTTTTCCTTGGGATATTGGAGGGTGATGGCCGGCGACCGGAGGTATTTCATGGTGACCCGCATACCGGCAAAGGCGGTGGCCACCCCTTCATAGATGTTGCGGAAATAGGCTACGAGAGCGCTCATCGCTGCTCCATCAGGCTCGCCCGGTGGCGAGCATGAGAATGCCGGTGCCCACCATGTTGAAGAAGGCGATCGGAATCATGTACTTCCAGCACATGGCCATGAGCTGGTCCACGCGCAGGCGCGGCAGGGTCCAGCGCAGCCACATCATGATGAAGACGAGGGCCAGCGCCTTGGTGACGAAGACGATCGGCCCGGGAATGAAATCGAGCAGCGGAATCCCGGTGTGCCAGCCGCCGAAGAAGGCGATGGTGGCGATGGCGCTGACCAGGAACATATTGGCGTACTCGGCCAAATAGAACATGGCGAAGCGGATGCCGGTGTACTCGGTGTGATACCCGGCCACCAGCTCCGACTCGGCCTCCGGAATGTCGAAGGGAACCCGGTTGGTCTCGGCGAGAGCCGAGATGTAATAGATGAAAGCGCCGATGGTGAAAAAGGGGAACCCGCGAAAGACATGCCAGTTCCAGAACCAACCCGCCTGGCTCTGGACGATGTCGGTGAGCTTGAGGCTCCCCACCCACATGACGATCGCCACGAGCGACAGCGCGGCCGGGAGCTCGTAGCTCACGATCTGCGCCACCCCGCGCATCGCCCCGAAGAGCGACCACTTGTTGTTCGAGGCCCACCCCGCCATCAAGATCCCGACCACCACCAGGGAGGTGATGGCGAGGATGTAGAAGATCCCGATGTTGAGATCCGCCACGACCACATTCTTGCCCCAGGGAATGATGGCGAATGCGGCGAAGGATCCGGCGAAAACGACATAGGGAGCGAGCTTGAAGAGCAGGCCGTCCGCCGCGCTGGGGCAGATGTCTTCTTTGAGGAAGAGCTTGAAGCCGTCGGCGAGCGATTGCGCCAAGCCGTGCCAGCCGCCGACATTCATCGGCCCGAGTCGCGACTGGACGTGGCCGGCGACCTTGCGCTCGAGCCAGACCAGGAACATGGCGAGAACGGCGACGAAGGCCAGGGTGACGACGCTCGCCCCGAGCAAGGCGATCAGATAGATGAGCGCCGGAGTCGGCGGGCCTCCGGTCAAGTGGTCGATCCATTCGCGCATGCTCTTGCCCTTAGTTAGCGATCGATCTCACCCAGGACGATGTCGAAGCTGCCGATGATGGCGATCAAGTCGGCGATCATCGCCCCGCGCGACACCTCCCGGAAGACGCTCATGTTGCAGAAGGAAGGCGCGCGGACCTTGCAGCGGATTGGCGTATCCTTGCCGCTCGAGACCACCCAGAAGCCCATCTCTCCTCTTGGATTCTCCACCCGAGTGTAAAGCTCTCCGGCCGGCGCCTTGACCGACTTCCCTACCTCTTCGGCCATAACCGGCCCCTCGGGGATCCGCTCGAGCACCTGGCGGAGAATCTTGACCGACT
>JBIOUT010000140.1:0-4044 GCA_044867365.1 Candidatus Eiseniibacteriota bacterium
CACTCCCCTAGCTCGACGGCTCCCACCGAAGCTTGAGCTCGCGGGCGGCGCGCGCCTCGTCGAGGCGGCGGACCGGAGTCGAGTGAGGGGCATCGCGCACGATCTCGGGGTGCTCGCGCGCCTCCCGAGCAATGTCGTTGAGCGCTCCGGCGAAACGATCGAGCGACTCCTTGGTCTCGGATTCGGTCGGCTCGATCATCAGCGCCTCGGGGACGATAAGCGGGAAATAGACGGTCGGCGCATAAAAGCCGTGATCGAGGAGTCGCTTGGCAATGTCGGTCGTCCGCACGCCGAGCGCCTTCTGGCGCTCTCCCGAAAGCACGAACTCGTGCAGGGACGCTCCCGGATATGGGAGGTCGTACTCACCGACGAGGAGCGACTTCAAATAGTTGGCATTGAGGACCGCGTTCTCGGTGCATTCACGAATGCCATCGGGACCGAGAGCAAGGATGTAGGCGAGGGCGCGCACGTGCATGCCGAAGTTGCCGAAGAAGGAATGCACCTTGCCGACCGAGCGCGGCCGGTCCCAGTCGAGGACGATGCGACCGCCACTCTGCTCGACGGTGGGGCGCGGCAGGTAAGGCTCGAGCATCGCCTTGACCCCCACCGGCCCGGCGCCCGGACCGCCGCCGCCATGCGGGGTGGAGAAAGTCTTGTGCAGGTTCAGATGGCAGATATCGAAGCCCATGTCGCCGGGACGCGCCACCCCGGCGAGAGCGTTCATGTTGGCGCCATCGAGATAAAGAAGAGCGCCGGCCTCGTGCACGCGCGCCGCGATCGCGCCGATCTCCTCCTCGAAGAGGCCGAGGGTGTTGGGATTGGTGACCATGAAGACCGCCGCACGCTGATCGAGCTCACGGGTCAGGACGTCGAGATCGACGAGGCCGCGCGCATTCGACGCGATCTCGACCGGCTCGAATCCGGCCATCGCGGCGCTCGCCGGATTGGTGCCGTGCGCCGAGTCGGGGAAGATGACACGCGTCCGCTCCTCGCCGCGGTCACGGAAATAGGCGCGGGCGATGAGAAGACCGGTGAACTCGCCCTGAGCGCCGGCGGCGGGCTGAAGGCTCACCCCATCCATGCCGGTGATCTCGGCCAGGTGCGAGGCGAGCTGAGCCATGAGCTCGAGCGCTCCCTGGACTGCTGATTCGGGTGCGAGGGGATGGAGCGCTGCGAACCCGGGAAGCGCCGCTGCGGTCTCGTTCGCCTTCGGGTTGTACTTCATGGTGCAGGAGCCGAGCGGGAAGACATCGCGATCAATGTGATGATTGAGCACCGAGAGACGAGTGAAGTGACGCACCACCGTCGGCTCGGTCACCTCCGGGAATCGCGCCTCGCGCCGCCTGAGATATTGGGCGGGGACGAGATCCTCGATGGGAATATCGGGGACATCGAGCGGCTCGAGACGGTAGCCGACATGTCCGGCTACGGACCGGTCGAAGATCAAGGGCTCGGCCCCGGTCTCGATCCGCCCCGGCGACGGTTCCGGTGTGTTCAACTTGCGTCCTTCGCTGCTCATCGCCGTTCCGCCAGCGCGCCGCGAGCGACCTCGGGGCTCGCCGCCTTCCCCTCGGCGACGACCGCGGCCAGCCGATCGATCTCCTCGCGAGTGCGCCGCTCGGTGACGGCGACGAGAAGCCCATCCGCGAATGTGGGGTCGAGCCGGCGGAGCGGGATCCCGGCCAGGAGCTTGGCCGCGAGCCCGCGCTCGATGAGCGCCTCCACGCCTCCCGGAGCCTCGACGGCGAACTCGCGGAAGAAGGGCCCGCGATGCAGGCGGCGGGCGCCGGCGCGCTCGAGCGCCTTCGCGGCATAGTGCGACTTCTTGAGGCACTGCTCGGCCGTTTCCCTGAGCCCGCTTCTCCCGAGGAGGCACATGTTGATTGTCGCCATGGTGGCGATGAGTCCCGTGTTGGTGCAGATGTTCGAGGTGGCGCGCTCGCGGCGGATGTGCTGCTCGCGCGTTTGCAGGGTGAGAACGAATCCGCGCCGGCCGTCGCGATCGACGGTCTCGGCGACGAGCCTTCCCGGCAGGCGGCGCAGGTGCTCGCGCTTGGCGGCGAAGAAGCCGACGACGGGGCCGCCGAAGGTGGCGTAAACGCCGAGCGACTGGCCCTCGCCGACCGCAATGTCGGCATCGTATTCACCGGGCGGGGCGAGGATCCCGAGCGACACGGGATCGACGCTGGCGATGAGCAACGCGCCCGCTCGATGAGCGGCTTCCGAGATCCGCCCCACGTCTTCGAGGAGCCCGAAGACATTGGGCTCCTGGACGACGACCGCCGCCGTCTCGGAGTCGAGCATCTCGGTGACGAGAGAAGCGGGTGTGGTCCCCTCCGTTGCGGGAGCGGTGTCGAAGCGAAGGCCGGCCGCGGTCGCATACGTCCGCGCCACCTCGGCGTGAAGCGGATGCACGCCGCCGAGAAAGAGAACCCGCTTTCTCCGCTTGGCGCCTACCGCCAGAAGCACCGCCTCGGCCAGCGCCGAACCGCCGTCATAGAGGGAGGCGTTGGCGACATCCATCCCGGTGAGCTCGGAGATGAGGGTCTGATACTCGAAGATGACCTGGAGGGTGCCCTGGCTCACCTCGGGCTGGTAGGGGGTGTAGGCGGTTGCGAACTCCGACCGGAGCGCCAGCGC
This sequence comes from Candidatus Eiseniibacteriota bacterium, assembly GCA_044867365.1. Classification (GTDB taxonomy): domain Bacteria; phylum Eisenbacteria; class RBG-16-71-46; order CAVPCR01; family CAVPCR01; genus JBIOUT01. The sequence goes on from JBIOUT010000140.1 coordinate 2,641, forward strand.
CCGCACCGCCGACGGGACATAGTGGTCGTAGATCCCGGCGCCGAGGAAGGAGGCCATGCGCTCGGCGTCGGCGTTGCGCGCGGCGAGCGCTCCGAGGACCCGCATGAGGCGGTCCTCGCCGTGGGCGGGCGGCAGGTCGAGGAGCTTGGTCCGGCGGAACTGGTTGGGAATGGCGGCGAAGAGCTCATCGACGCTCTCGACGCCGATCGCGGCGAGCATGGCCCGCCGCTCCGCATCTCCTTTCTGGCTGTATCGGCTCACCCGAGAACCCCCTCCGAGCAGGACCCGGCGACCGAGCCCGGCGCCCGATCAGGCGCCGATGTGATCGGCATAGCCCTTGGCGCTCATCAGATTATCCATCTCCGATTCATCCTTCACTTTAATCTTGATGATCCACCCTTCCTCGTAGGGGGACTGATTGATGAGCCCGGGATTCTTCCCGAGGAGATGATTGACGTCGACGATCTCACCGGACACAGGGGCATAAAGATCGGCCACGGTCTTCACCGCCTCGACCAATCCGAAGGCCTTGCCCTGGACCGCTCTCTCGCCGATCTCGGGCAGCTCGACATAAACCACGTCGCCGAGCTCCCCTTGCGCATAGTCGGTGATGCCGACCGTGGCGATGTCGTCCTCCACCTCGACCCACTCGTGGTCGTCGGTGTAGCGCAACTGGTCCGGAATGGTGGTCTCCGCCATCGGTCCTCCTTCAGCGCGGCCTCCGATAGAAGGGCTTGTCCACGACACGCCCGGGAAATCCCTGATCACGAATGGCTACTTCGATCGGGTCGCCCTTACGGACTGCGTCCTTCCCCACCAGGGCGAGGGCGAACGCTCCGTCGAGCGTAGGCGAGTACATGCCGCTCGTCACCTCCCCCACTCCCTTGCCGTCTCGCCGCACCGCATATCCCTGGCGGGGAATCCGCGACCCCTCCATGGCCACACCAACGAGCTGGCGCGGCACGCCTTCGGCCTTGATCCGCCGGAGCGCCTCGCCGCCGACGAAGTCTCCTTTGTCGAGCTTGACCGCGAAAGCGATGCCTGCCTCGAGTGGACTGATGTTCTCGGTGAGCTCGTGTCCATAGAGGCAGAAACCGGCCTCGAAGCGCAGCGTGTCCCGCGCGCCGAGGCCCGCCGGCCCGAGGCCGAGATCGGAGCCCGCCTTCTCGAGGGCGTCCCAGACCCGCTCCGCCTCCCCCGCCCCGACCATGAGCTCGTACCCATCTTCCCCCGTGTAACCGAGGCGGGCGATGAGCGCTTGGACCCCCGCCACATTTCCCTGGAGGAAGTGATAGTAGGCGATGTCCTCGACCGGCACATCGGCGATGCGCCCGACGAGCTCGGGCGATCGTGGACCCTGCACCGCGAGAAGAGCCGTCGCCTGGCTCACATCCTCGAGCTCGG
>JBIOUT010000141.1:0-2836 GCA_044867365.1 Candidatus Eiseniibacteriota bacterium
CGAACATGGTGCACGGCATCGGCCGCTTCCAACCCATCGCCGCCAAGAGCTCCGGAGACTGAAGCACCTGGTACATGACCGGATGGTCGAGCACGCTCTGATGGGTGGGCAAGAAGAGGATCTTGCGCTTACCGCTCGCAAGCTCCAGGTCGCGGGCGATGGGGTGAAAATCCGGATCGATGCGCACCCTGACCTCGATGCCGAAATTGTCGAGGGTGCGCCGGCCCCATTCGAGATTGCTCTCCCAGGTGAGCTCGAGCCGATTGGCCTCGTCGAGCGAGGTTCGGGCGAGCCGCTGCTTCGTCCGGCCCTTCCGCCACGAGGGAAGGACCCAGCGGCCGAGCCGCAACGCCAGAAGCCAGCCCGGGAGATCGGCCGATCTCCCGACATGCGGATACTCGAGGAAGCGGCCGCGAATCCGGCCGGCGATGAGGGGCGGCACGTCCATCTCTTCGAACTGATCGCCGAGCGAGGCGGGAAGGAGCCGCCGCGCCTGCCGCACCAGGCGGTTCGATCGGGCGACGAGCTCGATCGTCGCATCGATCATGTCGCGGGCGAGATAGCTGTAACGGTGGCCGTACCAGTAGCTCGCCGGCCTGAGTGTGGCCGGATCTTCGCGGTGCGCCTGGAAGAACTCGATGAGCATGGCCTTGGCTGCCAGGATGCTCGTTTGCAAGTCGCGGAGCGCCGCCTGCAAGCGATCCCGCCGGGCGGGGGGCCGCTCGAGGCGGTAAACGAGAAGCTCCGCCTGGTTGATCACCTTCCATGCCGAGCTTCCGAACCAGGCCAGGTTGTTATAGGTGTTGAAGCGGGTGGCGAGGAGCTCGCCGGCGCCGATGGCTTCGAGCGTGATCTCGGCGGCCTGGCGCAGGAGATCGCCGAGCGTACCCTCCGCCCTCTCCCCCGCCGCGCCATCGACCGCCGTCGAGTAACGCACCGACCATCGAGGGTCGTCGCTCGTTCCGGCGCGGGCGGTCAGGAGCCCGGCGCTTGCCTGGGCGTGAGCGAGCGGCGCCCGGGTGAGACGCGCCTTTTCGAGCGCGGCCTCGCCGGCATCGGGGACGAAGACCTCTTCCCTGGTCAAGGCCTCGAGAACCAGGCTCTGATAGAGCGCGAGGAAATCCTCGGCGCTTCCTTGCCCGCGATGGACGAACTGGCGCTCGAGCTGGAGATAGATCCGCGTCGCCCGGCGATAAGACGGGATGATCGCCGCGAACTGGCGATAGGCATCCTCGAGCCTGAGATCGCGGAGGGCCGGGACTCCGTCATAGATGGCGGCGACAAGCCGCGAGCGGTGCTCGAGACCGGAGAGATCGATCGGCCCCGCCGGGCTCCGGCTCGGCGGCCATCGCAGATCCTCAGGATCCCAGCCGGCGTAATACCCCTCCGATCGCCCGAGATCGATGATCTCCTGCGCCGCGCCGTCGTAGAACGCCAGCATCGATTGCGGATCGTCGAGCAATTGCAGATGGAGAGGTCGCGAATCGTGGTTGCCGCTCTGGTCCATGAGACGAAACCGAGGCTAATCCGGGGCTAGATGGAAGGCCGGCACTCCGGCGCCGGCCGGGGTCGGGGACTCGATGGCAGCCGATCCGCATGGAGTCGAGCCGCCCGTCCGGCTCGAATCACCGGCGCCCCTCCCGCTCGAATCACCGGCCCCCGTCCCGCTCCCCGGCGCCGACCGAGGCCATGGACGCGGCGCCCGCCGCGGCCGCCGCCCGGCTCGAGTGGGACGGGACCTGGCCATCGCCCTCTTTGAGCACGTGACGCTTCAATGCGGGAATGTGGATCTCCTGGATGTACTCGGGCCATTCGATGCGCCCGACGTCGAAGTTGAATCGCTCGCGATCTTCGGGTCCCAGGGCCTCGAACAGGCGGCGGGTGTTCCCGGTCTCGAAGCGGCAATCGAGATGCATGTAGGGGCTATAGATCTCGGTGAGCGCCAGCACCCGATCCAAGGTCGCCTCGAGCACCGACACCTTCTGCTTGAGTCGCGGCGACCACGGTAGAGCGGAGAAGTTGTCCATCAACCAGCGGAGGGCGCTGAGCGGCATGCGGTAGCGCAACTGACAGGCCCGGCGGAAACGCTCGGGAGTGGGATAGGTCCAGCGGGCGACCCGAATCGGCCGGCCCCGCCGGTTCTGCATCGGGTTCTTGCGGAAGTACTCGTGCATGAGATCGAACATCTGACCGAGCTTGAGCGGATTCTCCGACCCGGTTGCCACTTGATAGATCTGGATGTCGCGACTCTGGCGAGCTCGGGGCAGCGCCGCCAGGATGACATTGGCGACGATGTCGACCGGCACCAGGTCGAGAACGATGTTGGGATCGGCGGGAAAGTCGGGGAGCCGCCCCTTGCTGTAATGGGCGATGAGCGGATCGGCCACCTTGAGACCATCGAGCCAGCCCGACTCGGGATCGATGAGGCTCGACTCGATGATCGACGGCCGCACGATGATGGTCGGCAGATGGCCCCGGCGCTTGGCGATGACCTGCTCCCCCATCGCTTTGGTGAAGGTGTAGGTGTCGTGCCAGCCGAGTTGTCGCGCCCGCCGCCGCCCCTCGTCGACCAATCGCATCTTGATCCAGCGATTGCGAAGGCTCTCGATCTCGCGCCGCAACCGATGATCGGGAATCGACCTGCCGTTGGTTCGGCGGGCAATCGCCTGCCTGAACTCGTGGGCGAGCTCCGGGCGGCGCGAGTCATCGATCACCTTGGCGCAGAAGCGTCCGATGGCCTCGATCTCCCGTTCGAGGTTGAAGGCCCCGTCCCCATCACCGGAACGAATGAGCTGCGCCACCGTCTGATCGGGTGAGATCGGATCCTCGGGCACGC
>JBIOUT010000142.1:0-9130 GCA_044867365.1 Candidatus Eiseniibacteriota bacterium
TCATCCACGTTTCGCCGCCGACAAACGACTCTGATCACGCGGAAAAATGCGGATTCTGATTGACCGAACAAGCCGCTGGAGTTAATGTACGCGTGGGTCGAGTGAGACCCGTGCTCGTGCGCCGAAACTCATTCGTGAGCGGCGCGGAAACCCCAGGAGGGGGCGGTCGTCTCGCGAGAGACGACCAACTTCCCCGCGAGAAAAAACTTCGAGGGGCCCGGTCCGGACCGCTTCGGCGAATCGGACTGAAGCCCGCGGGAGGAGAACCCGAAAGGGTCATCGCGAGGAGAGCCAACCCCTGGAGGGGAGGTAAACCCAAGGAAGCCACAAGCCGCCCCACAGGCTAACCCCTGTGAGGCTGGTGATGGACCTCCGGAGGGATCAACACCCGGAAGCCGAGCTTCGGCCAACGGCAAGCGGGTAGAGCGGCCACCGACGAGGAGGCTGCGACCTCCGACAGGGAAGCTTCGAAGGGCGAAACCCTAAGAGCGCCACCGGGATGAAATACGCCCGGACGGGTCGGGAGGATGAAGCCGTCAAGAGGGTGCGAAACCCTGGAGGCGGAGCGTACCGGGTGAGGCAAGCCCGGGATGAGTAGACTCCCGATACCTCGAGCGCTGTAAGGGCAAGAACCTCAAGGGAGCATGTCGATTCCGGAGACGGGATCGACGCAGAGATCGCGGTCATACTCTGAAGGGGAGGGTAAGCCCAAGAGAGACTGAAGCCGGCTCAATCGCGGACCGGCGGCAGCGAGAGTTCGGAGCCCCGGTCCTGGCCTTGCGAGGTCAGGACGCAAAGGGCGCCCGGGAACCCATAGCCGGGCGAAGGACTTTCGTTCAAAGCTCTGAAGGGCAGCCTAACCTCACGAGAGGAGACCTGACGGCGGTGACGGCGTCAGGCAGCTGCGGTCTCGGGATGGGCTCCGAAGAGGAAGGCGAGCGGCTCACTCGACCCATATTCTTTTTCCCCTCCGCACCGCGACCTCCCCGGGCCGGCCTCCCTATTCGAGCCAGATCCTGAGCTCTCCTCCGCCGTTCTCCACGATCCGGATCTCCTCCCCAGGGCGCAGGTCTTCGACCGCCTGCCAGAGAAGCTCGAGGTCGATGCCGTCGTCATCGATCTCGATCTCGGCGTCCATGTGCTTGATCAGGAAGGAAACCCATCGCCTGGGGATGCCCAGATCCAGGCTGTCGTGGCCATCCTTGCAAACGATCCGGATTTGGTCGAGTCGGCCGTCGTCCGGGTGATCGGCCCGCACGATCTCGATCCTGGCATCGCAAGCATCCTGAAACTTGGTTGAGCGGCGGCCGGGTTCGGCGGCGAAAGCGGGAACCGCCATCCCTAGGACCGTCGTCGAGAGGATGGCACGGGCGAAGAAACGGAGGGGAAAGGACATAGGGCTTCCTCCGAACGCAAGGGTCCGGCCCCACGGGCCGGGCCCACGGCCAAAACCACGGCCAAGCCGATGTGGCCAATGGGAAGGGAAGGACGGCTGCCGTTCCGTCCTACGTGTGTCGTCCGGCCCGGGTTGCGGTCGCGTTGACGCTCAAGGCCGGCGCTCGCCGTCGATCCGGGTGGCATGCTCCCGCACCAGGGCGATGGCCCGCAGCACATGCCGCTCCTCGGTGCGCAGGTTGCCGATGGCGATGCGGAGCACCGTCCGGGCGCGCAACACCGTGTGGGAGAGAAAGACCTCGCCGGTCGAGTTGACCGCGTCGAGTGTGGCGGTATTGAGCTCGTTCAAGTAGCGGCGAATCTCCTCTCGGTCTTCTTCCCCGGTGAGCTCGGCGGGGCGAGCGCGGAAGCACACAACCGAGAGCGGAGTCGGGGCCAATCGCTCGAGGTCTGGCGCCTGGTCGATGGTGGCGGCGGCCACTTGGGCCAGCCGAAGGTGCTCGCGGATGCGGGCGATGAGTCCTTCTCGGCCATAAGCCCGCAAGACCAGCCAGAGCTTGAGAGCGCGGAAGCGCCGGCCCAACGACACGCCCCAGTCCATGAGATTGGTGACGGCGGCGGCGCTCTCGCTGCTTTTCAAGTACTCGGGAGTGAGGCTGAAGGCGCCGGTCAGGACGTCGGGCCTCCGGCAATAGAGGGCCGAGCAGTCCATGGGAGTGAAGAGCCACTTGTGCGGGTTGACGACCAGCGAATCGGCGCGCTCACAACCAAGAAGAACCTTGCGCATCTCGGGGACGATGGCGGCGGTACCGCCGTAGGCCGCGTCCACGTGCAGCCAGAGCCCTTCGGCCTCGCAGATGTCGGCGATCGCGGGCACCGGGTCGATCGAGGTGGTCGAGGTCGTACCGACGGTGGCGACGACGGCGAACGGCCGTTTGCCCTGGGCGCGATCGGCGGCGATGCGCTGGGCAAGATCGCCGACGTCGAGGCGATACTCGGAATCGGTGGACACCTTGGACAGGGAGTCGGTGCCCACCCCGATCGCCATCGCCGCCTTGTCGATCGAGGAATGGGCCTCCGTCGAGGCGTAGAGGACGAGTGGAGCCTGGTCGGGCCGGCCGAGGAGCCCGTGGATGCGAGCGTCGAGTCCGGGAACCGATTCCCGCGCTGCGGCGAGCGCCACCATGCTCGAGGCCGAGGCGGTATCCTGGATCGACCCGGCGAACGCCGGCGGGAGCCCGAGGAGATCGCGCAGCCAGTCGAGCACCACCTCCTCGAGCTCGGTGGCCGCCGGCGAGGTGCGCCAGAGCATGGCGTTGACGTTGAGCCCGGCGGCGAGAAGCTCGCCCACGATTCCCGGAATCGATCCGGTGATCCCGAAGTAAGCGAGGAAGCCGGGATGATTCCAGTGAGTGATGCCGGGCACGATGAGCCGCTCGAAATCGTCGAGGATCTCCGACAGCGACTCTCCGATCTCGGGCGCCTGGGCTGGCAACCGTTTCTTGAGATCCCCCGGTCGAGCGGGTGCGAGCACCGGGTGGTGTTCGGGGTGATCGAGATAGGCGGCGATCCAGTCGAGCGCGCGCCGGCCATGGCGAACCAGCTCTTCGGTCGAGAGATCACCCTGTTCGGTCGAGAGCTCGGCGCCGGAATGAGTGCGACGGGGATTCAATCGACCTCGACCCAGAATTGGCCACGCTCGACCACCTCGCCGATGCGGGCGGCCGGCGGAGCGTTGCGCTTGGCCAGCTCCTTCTGAAACCGCGACTCGTCGCCCGCGGACAGGCTCACGAGCAACCCGCCGGAGGTCTGGGGGTCGAAGAGAATCCGGAGGTCGGGCTCATCGCCGATCCGCACCTTGCCGGCGAGAGCGGCGGCGTTGTCCTTGAGACCTCCAGGGAAGACTCCTTCGCGTAGGAGCTCGAGAGCTCGTGGCAGCGTGGGCACCGCCGAGGCGTGGATACGGAAGGTCACGTCCGAGGCGCGAGCCATCCCCAACCCATGCCCGAGGAGCCCGAAGCCGGTGATGTCGGTAGCGGCGTGAACCCCGGCGGCGAGCATCGCCGATGCGGCATCGCGGTTGAGCGTGCGCATGGTGCGGACGAGGAGCGCGATGGTCTCCGAATCCAGGCGGTCGCGCTTGATGGCGGTCGACAAGATGCCGGTGCCTATGGGTTTGGTGAGAAGAAGCACGTCGCCCGGCTTCGCACCCTGATTGCGCACGATCCGCTGGGGGTGAATGTGGCCGGTGACTGCTAAACCGAATTTGAACTCGGGATCCTTGACCGAGTGTCCGCCAAGGAGGCTCACCTCCGCCTCAGCCAGCACTTCCGCCGCCCCGGCAAGCGTCTCCCCGAGCGTCTCGATCGGCAGAACCTTGTGTGGGAACCCGACGATGCTGAGGGCGGTGACCGGAGTTCCGCCCATGGCGTAGCAGTCGCTCAGGGCGTTGGCTGCGGCCACCGCGCCGAAGTCGCGGGGATCGTCGACGATCGGGGTGAAGAAATCGACCGTTTGCACGAGCGCCAGCTCATCGCTGATTTGATATACGCCGGCATCATCCCAGGTCTCGTAGCCGACGAGGACCTTCGGATTCCGCTTGGCAACCGGGAGATGCTCCATGACGTGGGCTAGATCCTCCAGCCCCAACTTGGAGGCTCACCCCGCGCATTCAACGAGGGCTGTGAGTTTGTGGGTGATCTCGTGGCGAGTCATGGAAGATGAGGTGTGAAGGCTCCGTCGCACGTTTTCGAGGCACGATGCTCCGGCACCGGGCAAGCGTAGGTCTCGCCGGGACGGAGGCGCAAGTCCATTCCCGATGCTTCCCGTGGGGGTGGCGGCGGCCGTCGGGGCTTGGCCCGACCACTGTCCTCGCCTACCGAATGAGCAGGAACTTGACCGTTTCAGAGACCCCGGAGCCCCGAAGGCGGGCGAAGTAAACGCCTCTGGGCAACGATGCAGGCGGGCTCCACCGGATGCGGTGGCTCGGTGGATGGAGGAGGTCGATCAGACGCCCTTTCGGATCAAAGATCTCGAGGATGGGTGAGTCTGTGGCGTGGTCGATGATGATCTCAGCATGGCTTGTGACAGGGTTGGGACCCATTGCAAGGCGAAGTCGCCCCGAGGAAGCTGGCTCTCCTACATTTGTAACCCCGCATACTCCTCCGGCGCCCATATTCGCGCCATTCTCTCCGGTCCCGATGCACGGCGATCCTGGTTGCAACCATGGCGTTGGCCAATATGGAACGCTGCAAGGTAGTGGATCGGCCGAGATGTTGCCCACGCCGAGAGGACACACCGTGCTCGTAATCCAGAAGTCGTTATACCGAATACTCACCGTGCCTGAGCAATGCACACGCGCGTCCTGAACGAAGATGTTGTTTACCAGCTCAGCATATGAATCTGGTCTCACACGGACGAACATCTCACCGAGCCAGCGACCACGTTGTTTCTGAAGAAGAGCGCGGCTGTCTCAGGTGCGGTTGCGTTATCCAGAGTAAAGCTTATGAACATTGCGGCAAAGAAGTTCCACGCCACTTCGATCGTTTCCTGACGGACCGCCATAGCATTGGACTCGCCGCTTCCCAAGAAGTAGTTCCCAATGAGGCGTCCACCCTTCCAAACTCTGACCGTTGTGAAATCCTGAGGTCCAGAAGACCAGAAGCGACAATCGACAATGGCGCTTCTCGGCGTATATGCCTGTACCGCTTCATTAAGGGTAGGGTTGAACACAGCGATATGCTCAACCCGTGTCGTGTCATCTTCACCGGGGATTGGGGGCTCTTCGAGTAGGCTGATAGTGCTGCTCCTGATTTCCATGTGCAAAGCCGGGTAGATCTCCTCCATGCCGCGTAGAACTACTCCCTGCCGGAGGTTGATTTTGCTGATTCTCGTAATCGCAAATGTTACCCTCGCACGAGACGAGAATGCTGTCTCCGCCCTGCGCTGCAGTCGCGGCCGCGGTAATCGTCGAATAGTCCTGAGGCACGCGCAGCGTCGCCGAATTGGCACTGTTGGATGAGGCAAGCGCCAGCGTTACGAGAGCCGAGAGTCCCGGCGCTTCGGCGATGCATGTGACCTCCAATCGAGTCGACCGCTCTTTGTTCTTTTCAAAGAACCTGTCGTTTCACCATTGTAGACCCGTTGGCTCGGCACGGTCGGTCCTCGTTCCATCGCTACTTCCCGAGATAACGCTGCTTGATCGCGCCCCAGGTGGTCGACTCCACCGGATCGGTGCAATCCATGAATGGATAGTCCGTGCACGTCGCGCGATGGATGTCGGCCAGATCACGGAACTCGAGGTTCTGGAGGGTGAGAGGGAAGCCGATCGCCGCCATCGCCTGATCCCGCTCGTCAGGGGGCGCAAAGACGGCGATGGCGTACCAGGCGGCCAGGTTGGCGGCGCGAACATAATGATCGCGGCTCGAGGGCGGCGCTCGCCGCGTCATCTCGGCGAACAGGCCGATTCGGTATCGCCAGGCATCCTCCAGGCTGAAGGCCGCGGGTCCGGTGTAGGCGGCGATGGCATCGCGATACAGAGGGTCGAATGCCAGATCGCGGTAGGAATTCTGGCGGGGCGGTATCCAGCTGAAATCCTCGCCGACGAAATAGGCGCCGGTCACCCCTGGACAATAGGACTGGTGGAGCCACTGATTACACACGGTGATCACGTGGTGGACAGGATCGGCGTCTCCCCACGCCACGAACCACTTGGTGTACCCGACATGCCAGATGGCGATGCAGGTTCCGTTGCAGACCGGACAACGATCGCCGGGCATGCGGCATTCGCGGGCCGGTCCGCAGAAGATCTGAAACAGCGGGATGAGGGGGGCATGGTTGATGGGCAGGCATTGATCGCATCCGCCGTAGGCGTAGGAACCTCGCGGCGGACAGTTCTCGTATTGATGGTCGAGGATCTCGCGATCGTAGCCGATGACCGAAAACTCGGCGTGGGCAAGACTCACCGGGCAGACGGCCGCTGCAAAGGCGATCAGAAGAGCACGCATCTCAGGCTCCTCGAGCGGGGAGCCCGCGCTCCGGGGCGGCGCGGAGAGCGCTATGTGGATGCGCGTGCCGGGTTCACGCGCGGACAGTCGAAGATCGAGAAAGCAAGAGCCATACCGGAGAAGAGAGATCACTTGCGGGGCGATGGCCCGAGCTCGGCATCGGCCCGCTCGTCGCGACAACCCCTCGCCGCTTCTAGGATTTGCCCCCGTCTCGAGCGCGCCCGGTTCCCGCCATCTCCGCCTCCTCCACCTTGCGGAGGACGATCTCCTCGCCGTCGAGGTCGACGAGCACCCGATCCCCCGGCTTGACCTCACCGTTCACGATCTTCATCGAGAGCGGGTTCTCGATCTGTCGCTCGATCTCACGCCGGAGCGGTCGGGCTCCGTAAGCAGGATGGACTCCTTGGGCGGCCAATCGACTGCGAGCCGCAGCGCTGACTTCGACGATGATATTGAGCTCTCGGAGTCGTGCGGAAAGTCGGTCGACCTGGATATCCACGATCTGCCGGATGTGACTCCCGCTGAGCGCGTGGAAGACGATGAGATCGTCGATACGGTTGAGGAACTCAGGCTTGAAGTGCCGGCGCACCTCGGTGAGCACCAGATTCCGTGCCTCATCGTAGGGGATCTCTCCCTGGCCGTAGCCGAAGCCGATGGCCCGCCTCTCCGCGAGCTGACTCGAGCCCAGGTTCGAAGTCCCGATGACGATCGTGTTGCGGAAGCTCACCCGCCGGCCCTGGGCATCGGTGAGCAATCCCTCGTCAAGAACCTGCAGGAGAAGGTTGAAGACATCGGGATGGGCCTTCTCGATCTCGTCGAGGAGGAGGACCGAATACGGATTCCGGCGCACCTTCTCGGTCAGCTGGCCGCCTTCGCCGTAGCCGACATAGCCGGGCGGAGCGCCGATGATCTTGGCCACTTCGTGGCGCTCCATGTACTCGGACATATCGAGGCGGATGATCTTGTTCTCGTCGTCGAAGAGGAACTCGGCAAGGGCCTTGGCAAGCTCGGTCTTCCCCACCCCCGTGGGACCGAGAAAGAGGAAGGAGCCGATGGGGCGGCCTTGCTCGCGCAGCCCGGCGCGGTTGCGGCGGATGGCGTTGGCGACGGCGGCCACCGCCTCCTCCTGGCCGACGATCCGCTTGTGGATCTCGCTCTCCATGCGCGCCAGGCGGTCGGCTTCGGCTTCGAGCGCCCGGCTCGCGGGCACCCCGGTCCAGGCGGCGACCACTTCGGCAATATCCTCGGGCCGAACGGTGGAATCCTCTTCGCTCACCATTTTCTTCCACTGTTCGCGGGCGGCGCGCAAATTCTCTTCGACGCCCAGAAGCTCGGCATGCACCCGCGCCGTTTCTTCGAAATCCTGGACCTCGAAAGCCTTCTGCTTGCGGGCGGTAAGTGCACGGCGCTGGTTCTCGAGCTGCTGGATCTCGGGCGGCATGAGGCGCATGCCGAGGTGCTTGCGCGAGCCGGCTTCATCAATGAGATCCACCGCCTTGTCGGGAAGAGCGCGGTCGGTGATGTAGCGATCCGAGAGACGAGCGGCTTCCTCGAGCGCTTCCCGCGAGTAGCGCACCTCATGATGCTTCTCGTAGAAGGGGCGTAGTCCTTCGAGAACGGTGATGGTCTCAGCCACCGAGGGCTCGCGGATCAAGATGGGCTGGAAGCGGCGGGCGAGCGCGCGATCGGACTCGATGTGGTTCCGGTATTCGTCGAGGGTGGTGGCGCCGATCACCTGCAGCCGCCCGCGGGCAAGCGCCGGCTTGAGCATGCTCGAGGCATCGACTCCGCCGCCGCCGGCGCCGGCCGAGACCACGGTGTGGAGCTCGTCGATGAACAGAATGACCCGGCCCGCGGCGCGCACCACGGCATCACGGACCGCCTTGAGCCGTTGCTCGAACTGTCCGCGGGCGCTGGCTCCCGCCACCAGATCGGCCATCTCCAGGGCCAAGATGCGGCGGTGGAGCATGGAATCCGGGACCTCGGCGTTGACGATGGCCTGAGCCAGGCCCTCGACGACGACGCTTTTGCCCACCCCCGCCTCGCCGATGAGCACCGGGTTGTTCTTCTTGCGACGGGTCAGGATCTCGATGACCCGCTCGATCTCACGCTCGCGCCCGACCACCGGATCGAGCTCGCCACGACGCGCCATCTCGGTGAGGTCGGTGGTGAAGGCCTTGAGGACATCGAGCCTGGTCTCGGCCTCGCGGTCGTCGATCTTCTCCTCACCGGCTCGCCGCTCGTTCATGATCTCCCGGACCCTCTCGCGGTCGAGTCCGATCTCATGCAGGAGCTGGGCCACCCTGCCCGCCTTCGGATCGAAGAGGGCAAGAAAGAGCGCCCAGGTGCCGACGTAAGTGTCGTCGAAGTCGCGCGCTTCCTTGATTGCCTGCTCCAGTACCGCTTTCGTTTCGTCGCTGAATGTAACCGCCGACACCTTGCGAGCCGGCTGATTGGCGCCGGGAAGCTCACGGATCACCTCGGCAAGCGCCGTCTTCAGGCGCTCGATCGGTTCATCCGAGGTTGCCGCAGCTTCGATCACCGGTCCGAGGGTGGAGCCTTCCTGCTCGAGAAGACCCCAGAGAATGAATTCGGGAGTGAACTCGGTGCGGCCCCCTTCGACCATCAGCGAAGTCCCTGTATAGAGGGCTTCGGAGACTCTCTCGGTGGCGCGGCGGAGGAAGCTCTGGATCATCGGGTCGGCTCCTGCGATGGGTTGCTTGCTGGGG
>JBIOUT010000143.1:0-5188 GCA_044867365.1 Candidatus Eiseniibacteriota bacterium
GTCACGCCGGAGGTCGCGAGTTCGAGTCTCGTCGGCCCCGCCATTTTTTGTTTCACAACACCCGGTGATCGATCGCCTGCTCGGGGCGACGACCCCTCTTTCCTCGGTGACCCCGCGGTCGCCGCGGTCGCGGCGGCGACGACGATGGTGGCTACACGTCCGGGATGGCTCCGCGCCGTGCGGACGGCCGCGGTTCTATTGGCGGTGACCGCCGCGGCCGCCTGGGTCGGCACGGTGGCGCAAAGGGTCTCGAGCCCCTATCCGGTCGAGTGGCAAGAGGGCACCATCACCAATCACGCCTTCCGGCTGCTCGACGGACTCCCGGTTTACATCGCTCCCTCCGCCAACTTCATCCCCGTCCTCTATCCGCCGTTCGCCTACGTCGTCCAGGGGTGGTCGATGCGGCTCCTCGGCCGCGGCCTCCCGGCGGCTCGCGCCGTATCGATTGTCGCCTCGCTTCTCATCGCCGTCCTCATGGCTCGGATCATCTATCGCTCGACCAGGAGCGGCTTGGCGGCGTCGTTGGCGGTGGGGCTCTTTTTCGCCGCCTATGCGCTATGTCTCGCCTGGTATGACCAGGCGCGGGTCGACATGCTGTTCCTGCTCCTGGGGCTCTCGGGTCTCGATCTCCTCGACCAGCCGCGACTCTCGGCCCCAAGGGTCATGTGCGCCGCGCTTCTCATCGTGCTCTCAGCCCTCACCAAACAACACGGTCTGGTGATCGCCGGAGTGGGGCTCATGCATCTCCTCTTCCGCTCCTGGCGTCATGCCCTTCTCTTCGGAGTCACCGTGGCGCTCGTCCTCGGCGCCGTCGTTCTCGTTCTCGAACGTTCGTCTCATGGCTGGTTCCTGATCCATACCTGGGTCATCGTCGGCCGCTTCGCGATCCGCCGCGATAATCTGGATTGGGCGCTCAAGATGATGGCGATGCTCGCGATTCCCCTCGCCTGCGGCGCCGCCTGGGCGCTCAGCGGCCTGTGGAAAGGAAAGCGGGAGCGCCTGGTTTCGGTGTGGACTCTGGGACTCGGCGGGCTCACCTGCGCGGCATTCGCCTCGCTCATCCATGTCGGCGGCACCGTCAACCATCTCATTCCGGTGGTCGTGTTCTCGCTGATCGCCCAGGGCTTGCTCATCGGCGAGCTCGACTCTTCCGGGGCCAGGCAGCACACGCTCGCCGCTCTCATTGGATTGGCGCTGATTCCCCTGGTGCTCTGGCCGTGGCCGTTCGGCGCCGTCATCCCCAAGGCGGTGCAGACGGCTCAGGCGAAGGTGGTGAAGGAGATCGCGGCGATCCCCGGAGATGTTTTCGTCCTCGAGGACAGCTATTACGGCTGGCTCGCCGGCAAGACGATGAATCCTGACGGCGCCTCACTCCTGCAGCTGGCTGATCTCGGCTTCGATCTGCCGCAGGAGATCGTCGACGGGCTCGCGACTCACCGCTTCCGGGCGGTGGTGCTCTCCGATCCGGTGGAGAGCTATGGTCCCGGTTCCCGGAGCAGCAGACTCTTGAGCCGGATGATCAAAGAGAACTACGCATTCTCACGGGCCCTCGTCGGCGAGAGTCGAGGAGTCGAAGTGTTGCGGTTGCCCCGATACCTCTATTTGCCGCGGGCGGTGGCGGCGGGCGCCGATTGAGGTCGTTCACCGCCATACCCCGAGCGGTGTCGGATGGGGGAGGGGATCGCCGGTCAGCGCCGGCGCTGAATGACGGCGAGGAGGCGCTCGAGCTCGGCTCGCATCGCCGCCGAGGAGGCGGCATGGAATCTCCGCCCATGCCCGGGAAGGATCCACTCGAACCGGACCTCGAGCAGGCGCTCGACCGATTGAATCTGCTCGGGCCAGGAATACCAGCAAACGCTTCTCGACGCCTGCAGGCGGCCGAGGTTGTCGGACCACCAGAGATGATCCCCGGTGAAGAGGAAGGTTTCTCGGTAGAGAAGGGCGGTGCTGCCACGGGTGTGTCCCGGAACCGGGATGAGAAGCAGGTCATCGGCGAGCGCGATGGGATCGCGCCCGGCGGGCTGGCGCTCGATGTCGGCGGTCGAGCGGGCCACGTCGTCGCGGTGGAGGAGACGGTCGCAGCCGAATCTCCGGTGGAACGCGCGATGGTCGGCGACATCGTCGCGATGGGTGAGAAACATGAGGCTCACTCCGCCCATCGCTTCGAGCCGCCGCAGGAGCGGTGCGGCCGCCCGCGGCGAATCGACCAGGACATTGCCGAGGGGGCGCCGGATGAAATAGCTCGAGGCTCCGAAGGAGGATTCGGACGCGAAGCCGCAGAAGGAGACATCCTCGGTGATCGCCTCGGGGAAGGCCCGTGCTCCGGCGGCGGCGTTGCGTTTGCCGGCGGTGCCGATCGAAGCGGTGGGACAGGCGACGAGCGCCATCAACGCGCGCTCGTCCTCTTGGGGTGAGACGGGTTGGCGATGGACGTAAGAAAGCTCGACATCGTCGGCGCGAGCGAATACCTCCGGAGCGATCTGCCGGCAGATGTCGCAGTCGATGCAGCTCCGGTCGACATAGAACTCGCCGGGTGCGTTCTGGGAGAGCCTCTCGCTCAAGCGTGCCATGGCAACGAGGTCCATCGGATGGGAATACGCGCAGGGTCGCCGCGATTCGGCGACCCGTGGTCAACCTTAGGATCGTGCGGTCGAGGACTCGGATTCGAGGGGCCTCGAGGCGGTGCCGGCGGGAATGCCGGTAAGCTCAGGATCCTCATGCCCGGGCTCCTAGGGTTGGTGGCGGCGATCGTTTTCACTGGACTTCCACGTTCGGCGACGGCCTGGGAAGTGCGCGATCTCGATGTCCACGTCACCGTTCTCCCCGACGCTCGCCTCAAAGTCGTCGAGACCATCCACGCCAACTTCGGCCCCGAGCGGCAGCCGGGGATCACCCGCATCATCCCGCTCTCGTTTCCCGATCCCTACGGCTACCGCAACATCGACGTTCGCCTCCTCGCCGTCACCGATGCCGAAGGCCGGCGATGGCCGTCGCGGGTGACCCGCAGCGACCGGGAGCTCCGGGTGTGGATCGGCCCCGGGGATGGCTTCTTTACCGGTGAGCAGCTCTTCGTCCTCACCTACGAAGCGGATGGAGCCATCCTCGACGGCCCCACGCGCGACGAGCTCTTCTGGCAGGTGACCGGCTACCGCTGGGATGTCCCGATCATCGAGGCCCGGGCCGTCGTCGAGCTGCCGCCGGGGATCGATCTCAAAGAGCTCGACGCTTCATCGGTGATCGGGAAGTTCGGCGCCCCCGGTCGCCCTTCCGATCTGCGAACCCTCGATCCATCGCGAGCGGTTTTCATTGTCAAACGTGGCCTGGTGCCGCGAGAGGGGTTCCTCGTCTCGCTGGCCTGGCAGTCGGGATTGGTCAGGCATCAGAGCGCGGTCGAACAGGCGCTACGTGGCGCCGGGAGAAGCGTTCTCCGCCTGCTGCCGCTCGTCCTCGGATTGGCGGTCCTGGTCGGGTGGTGGCGGTTCCGCCGCCGCCGGCCTGGCGGCGCCGCGGCGCCGCCGAATGGGACTAAGCCGCCGGCTTCGCCTCCGGCTTGACCTCGAGCGGCAGTCCGGCCCGCGCCCAGGCGTCGATCCCTCCCGCCAGATCCCGCACCCGCTCGATTCCGGCGCGCTTGAGCAGGCTGGCGGCGATCATCGATCGATAGCCGCCGGCGCAATGAACGACGATGTCGCGATCGCGGGGGATCTCATCGAGGCGCCTCGGCAGCTGCCCGAGCGGCACCCAGTGGCTCCCCGGGATGCGCTTGGTTTCGACCTCGCCGCGCTCGCGGACATCAAGGATGTAGGTCGAAGGATCGCGATCGATCACCTGGCGGAGATCGTTGGGCCCCAGCCGTTCGAACTGATCGACTCGCTCCTCATGGGAGCGCAGCGACTCGAGGCCGCCGGCGAGATAGCCTGCGGCGTTGTCGAACCCGATCCGGCCGAGTCGCATCGCCGCCTCTTCTTCGCGTCCGGGGGCGGTGATGAGCACGATCGGACGGGATCGATCGAGGAGCGAGCCCGCCCAGTTGGCGTACTTGCCGCTCAGTCCGATGTTGACCGAACCCTTGACGTGCGAGGCGGCATACTCGGCCGGCTCACGCACATCGAGGAGGGTCGCTCCCTTCTCCACCGCCCGGTCGGCCTCCTCGAGGGTCATCGGGCGCAGCTCTTCGAGAATCTCCTCCAGGGTGGGGCGCTCCTCCCGATTCCGCTGCGCATCGAAGGAGAAATAGGCCGGGGTGTCCGGGAGATCCGCGGTCGCCAGTCGCACGAATTCCTCCCGGGACATCGGAGCGCAGGCGTAATTCCATTGCTTCTCGCGCCCGATGGTCGAGACGCGCTCATCTTTGAGCGAGCGACCGCACAGCGAGCCGGCGCCGTGGGCGGGATAGACCCGGGTCTCGTCGGGAAGGGTGAGGAGCTTGCGGTGGAGCGAGTCATACAGCATCGAGGCGAGCGCTTGCGGCGTGGTCCCCTGCGCGGCCATCAGGTCGGGGCGTCCGACATCGCCGATGAACAGGGTATCGCCGGTCAACACACCGTAGGGCTGATCGGCGCTCGCATCGAGGTCATAGACGACGATCGAGATCGACTCCGGGGTGTGCCCCGGCGTCTCGAGGGCGACGAGCCGCACCCTGCCCATCTCGATCGTGTCGCCGTCCGCCAATGGAGTGAACTGGAACTGAGCCTGAGCCCGCGCCCCGAAGTAAATCGCGGCTTTGGTGCGATCGCGAAGCTCGAGATGCCCCGACAAGAAGTCGGCGTGGAAATGGGTTTCGATGACGTGACGGATGTTGAGACGTTCGGCGGCTGAGTCGGCGAGGTACTGATCGATGTCTCGCTGCGGATCGATGACCGCTGCGGCGCCGGTTTCGCTGTCGCCGATGAGATAGGACGCGTGAGCGAGGCAGCCCAGAAAATAGCTCCGGAAGATCATCGTCGAGCTCGTCGGTCTGCGGTCAACTTGGACTCCGGGGAGCGAGGGCCCGCCTGCGGGAGTCCAAGGCAAGGAGGCCTCCTCGGGCAGTATCGCGCCAGACCGGGGGCGGGTGCAACCAGAGAACCAACCCCGCGGCCTGAGCCGGCGTTCCGTTAGCCGGGAGGCGATATCCGGGGGTTCCCCGGTGATTCGACGCCCGGTCCGGCGCCGGGTCCGCCGGCGTCCCCGGCGTCGATCTCGGCGC
>JBIOUT010000144.1:0-5876 GCA_044867365.1 Candidatus Eiseniibacteriota bacterium
CGCACCCGATCTTCCGCCGGCGCTCGCACCTCGACCGCCGCCGGTGGAACCGTTGCGGCAATGAGCTCCTCCGGCCCACCGGTCGCCACGATCCGCCCGCGATCCATGATCACCAGCCGATCACAGAGCCGCTCCGCCTCCTCCATGTAGTGGGTGGTGAGGAGGAGGGTGATGCCGCGATCCCGGAGATCGAGGAGTCGCTGCCAGAGATCGTGACGGAACTGGGGATCGAGACCGGTCGTCGGTTCGTCGAGAAAGAGGATCTTGGGCTCGGCCAGCATGGCGCGAGCGATCGCCACCCGCCGGCGCATGCCGCCGGATAGCTTCATGATTTCGCTTCGCGCCCGATCCTCGAGGCCGAAGAAGACCAGGGCCTCGCGCGCGCGCCGGCGCGCCAGCTTGCGGCCGAGGCCGTGATAGATGCCGAAGAGCATCAGGTTCTCCTCGACATCGAGCGCCTCGTCGAGGAGATCCTCTTGCAAGACCACCCCGAGCTCGCGCTTGATCTCTCTCGGAGCGCGATCGGGATCGAGACCCAGGACTTGGAGCTCGCCCCCGGTCCGCGGCGACACGCAGTAGATCATGCGCATCGTCGAGGTCTTGCCGGCGCCGTTGGGCCCCAGAAAGCCGAAGCACTCTCCGGCCTCGACGGTGAAATCGACGCCGTCGACCGCGGCGGTCGCCCCGAAGCGCTTGGTCAGTCCCCGGGCCTCGATGATCGCGGGCATCCGGGTGACTTGACCTCGGTGTCCGTTTACCTCACCCGGCAGAGGCGCTGGGTCAGGGTCCTTCCTTCGACTTCCGCGCGCAGGAAGTAGATTCCGGAGGGAGTCGCCATTCCCCGCGCGTCGGAGCCGTCCCAGGACAGGGTCGAGACTCCCGATGCCGGCATGCCCGAAACCAGGCTCCGCACCAGTCGGCCACCGGCGTCGTAAACGCCGAGAGTGAGTCGGGACGGGCGAGCCAATACCACCCCGAAGCTGGTCGAGAGCGAGAACGGGTTCGGGCTGGCGGCGGTGAACGAGAAGAGTCCCGCCAGCGGGACACTCGACTCGCCGACCGAGTTCACCTGACATCCGGCGAACATCGGGGTGTAGCTCGGCTGGAAGGGCGAGTCCTGCTGCACGATCTTGAACACCTCGCCGGTCGTCGTTGCGTCGCGGTCGACGATGTAGAGCTCACCGAAACCGTCTTCGCCGAATCCGGCGATGGTCCCGATCGCCAATCCGCCGCCGGGCGCAAGCTCGGTCGTGCGGTCGGTGAACTCGGTCACCTGATTGTTGACCACCCGGAAGGACCAGATCTGATTGCTGCAGAAGTCGGCGAAGAAATAGACGCCCTGGATCGCGGGAATGGAGTTCCCCCGATAAACGTAACCGCCGGTGATCGAGCAGCGGAATGGGGTTCCGCCGTGACTGAATTCGTGGATGGGGAGGGTGAGGCCGGTCATGTTGCAGCCCTGCGGATTGCAGGACACGCCGTCGTAACAATGATTGCCTTCCATGATGTTCCAGCCGTAGTTCTCGCCGCCATTGCTCGAGGCCGGCTGGTAATCGACTTCTTCCCAGCAGTTCTGGCCGACGTCGGCGATGTACAGGTCGCCGTTCAATCGGTCGAAGCTCCACCGATAGGGATTGCGCATTCCGATAGTCCAGATCTCATCAAGCGGCGGCCCAGGGCCGGCAAACGGATTGTCGGGTGGGATCGCGTAGGGTGTCCCGCCGTCGACATCGATCCTTAGCATCTTGCCGAGGAGAACTCCGGTGTTCTGCCCGTTGCCGAAGGGATCGCCGCCGCTCCCCCCATCCCCCATGCCGATGTAGAGATAGCAGTCGAAGGGGCCGAAAGCGAGGTGGCCGCCGTTATGATTGTTGAAGGGCTGATCGACGACGAGGACGGTCATCGTATCGGCCGGATCGGCGACATTGGGATCCGCTGAGACGTGGTAACGCTTGATGACCGTATCGCTGAAGAGGTTGGTGTAGTTGACGTAGAAGTAACCGTTGCTCGCATATTGGGGATGAAAGGCCAGTCCGAGAAGCCCGCGCTCGTCATTGCCCGAAATGTCCGGAATGAGAGCGTCGATGTCCAGGAATGGGGTGGCAAGAACGTTGCCGTTCTGGAGGATCTTAATCACCCCTCTCTGCTCGACGATGAACAGGCGGTCGTCGCCGGCAGGTGCGGTGACGTAAATCGGACGATTGAGCCCTTGGGCTACACGGATCGTCGTGATGGCGGTGGCCTCGTGCGCGGGCCAGGCAGCGCTGAGGGCCAGGATCAAGAGCGCAAGATGGGCGAAAAAGGTGCGTCGCGTCATGGCTTCCTCATGGGGTGTAGGGCGACGTGGCCTCGGGGGGGGAGGTTTAGCTACCCGGCGAGCGGCCCCCGGGGGGTGCAACTATGTGCTTCAAGCATAGCAGACCGGAGCGGGACCGGCCGCTATCGCTTCCCGCCGCTCGCGGCGCTGCTTACCGCCCCACCCCCTCTGCTCTTGCGGGACGCCCGCGTCGGCGCGGGAGCATTCTCCGCCCCGGCGAGAGTGGGCGAACGGGGACGAGCGTTGTACTTATCGTAGAGCCGCTGATGGCGGTTCGAGAGATCGAGCTCGTGGCCCGCGATCCAGGCGCGGCGGAGCTGGGAGGTGATCTCGAGCGGATCGCCCTCGAAGAGAACCAGGGTCGCGTCTTTGCCCGGATCGATCGAGCCTAGGCGGTCGGCGACTTTGAACACCTCGGCGGCGGTCAAGGTGATGGAGCGGATCGCCGCCTCGTGCGGCAGGCCGAAGGCCACCGCCTTGGCCGCCTCGTAAGGAAGGTTGCGGGCGTTGGCAGCGCCGAATCCGGAGACGCCGGTCGAGAAGAGGACCGGAACTCCCGCCTCATTGAGCTTGGCGGCCGTGGTGTAGGGAGTGTCGTAAGGCTCGTAGTCGCGCGCCGGGAGCCGGTTCACCGGTTGCAGAATGACCGGGATATGGCGGCGAGCGAGCTCGGGGGCGAGACGCCAGGCGTCGAGCCCTCCGGCCAGAATCATGTCGAGCCCCTGCGATTCGGTCCACTCGAGGGCGGCACGGATCTGCGCCAGATCGTCGGCCTCGACAAGTACCGGAATCTCGCGATCGACAACCGGGCGCATGGCGGCCCAGGCCACGTCCTCGTCGTGCCGCGGCACACCCCGAGCGCCTTCGGCCCGCCGCGCCCGCCAGTAGGCGCCGGCGGCGGCGAATGCGTCACGAATCGCGCGGATCTGCTTCTCGCGCGCCTCGATCTGCTCCTCCTCCTTCTTCGCCTTGGGAAGTCGATCGATCCGCATGTTCGGCCACTGCACATGCATGGCCACGGGCGCCTTGACCGTCATCTCTTCCCAGGTCCAACCGTCGAGGGCGATGAGAGCGGAGGTCCCGGCGATCAATCCACCGCGCGGAGCGGTGAGGGCGAGAAGGACACCGCCGGCCCGGGTCACGGGCAGGAGCTCGGAGCTCGGGTTCACCGCCACTTCGGCGCGTGCATTGGGATTGAGGTCGCCGACCTCGGCGACATCCACCGTTCCTCGCACGCTCTCGATCTCGACCAGACCGAGGACGGTGTTGGCGTCGATGAAGGCCGGATAGAGATCCATCCCGCGTCCATCGACGCGTTCGGCCCCTGGAGGCACGCTCACCTGTGAGGCGGGCCCGACAGCGGCGATCTTGGTTCCGATCAAGAGCACCGTTCCGTCGGTGATCGGAGATCCGCTCACCGGATGGACGGTCGCACCAACGATGGCGACCGGATGCTCTTCGGCGCGCGCAATACTCTGAAAAGCCGCCATGAGACCCATGAATGCGAGCAACCTGAGAGCGCTCATGTCAATCCTTTCCCGCCGCGGCATTTCCGCTCTCGAGCATCTGGGAATCGATACCGCAGTCTCCTTGCTCGAGGGCGGCGCTCCCGACACCGAAGAGACCCCCGAAGGTGGGATGCCACTTCGCCGTTTCCTTTCGCTCCTCCCGATCGGCCCGGGCCGTCCGAGCGCGGGTCATGAGCTCCTGCCATTGCGCCTCGGCGGCGGGTCGCGCTCGGAGATCGCGATCGCGATCGAAGTATCGGCGCCCCTCGATCCATGTCTGCTCGCAGCGCGCCAGATTGGAGAGAGGGCTCTGGCTCCAGATGGCGAAGTCTCCGTCCTTCCCGGGAGCGAGCGAGCCGATCCGATCGGCGATCCCCAGCTGGATCGCAGGATTCAAGGTGACGAACTTGAGCACCTCGGTCTCCGGAACTCCGCCGTACTTGACCGCCTTGGCGGCTTCGGTGTTGAGCCGCCGCGCCAGTTCGGAGCTATCCGAGTTGTACGACACGACCACCCCGCGGTCCCACATGATGGCTCCGTTGTAGGGGATGGCGTCATAGACTTCGAACTTGTAAGCCCACCAATCGCTGAACGACGAGCCTCCGACCCCATGCGCCGCCATCTCGTTGGCTACCTTGTAGCCCTCGAGGATGTGCTGGAAGGTGGCGATGCGGAAGCCCATCTCGTCGGCGAGCCGGATGAGCATGAGGATCTCGTCCTGGCGATAAGAGTGGCAATGAACAAGGCGCTCGCCGCGCAAGATCTCCGCCATGGCCTCGAGCTGGAGGTCCCGGCGGGGTGGCGCCTTCTTGTGCTCGCGCTTCCATTCGTCCCACTTGCGCATGTAGTCGCGGGCGGCGAGGAACCGATCGCGCATCCACTGCTCGACCCCCATGCGGGTTTGCGGGTAGCGCGTGGTGTAACGATCGCCCCAATTGGATTGCTTGACGTTCTCGCCCAGCGCGAACTTGATCCCTTGCGGAGCGGCGGCAAAGAGGAGGCCGGCCGCGGGCTCGCCCCACTTGAGCTTGATCACTGCATTCTGGCCGCCGATGGCATTGGCGCTGCCATGAAGCAGGTTGATGACCGTGACCCCACTCGCCAGCTGCCGATAGATCTGGATCGATTCGCTGTCGATGACATCCCCGATTCGCACCTGCGCCGTCGAGCTGAGTGTTCCCTCGTTAACTCCGCCCGAGATCGCCGAGTGCGAGTGACAATCGATGATCCCCGGGGTCACATGCTTGCCTGAGCCGTCGATGATGACGGCCCCTCGGGGAGCGGTGAGTCCGTGGCCCAATGCCGCGATCTTTCCTCCTTGGACGAGAAGATCGGCGCCCTCGAGCTTTCCCTCGGGGCCGCAAGTCCAGATCGTGGCGTTGCGGACCAGGACCGCGGGCGGCGCCGCCTCGGGGTGGGGCGGGAAGGGCTCGCGGGCGACGGGCGGCCCGGGCGCCTGAGCGGCCTCCGGGCGGGGCTCGCCGGTCACGGCGTCTTTCTTCTCGTCCTTGGCTCCTTCCTGCCATCCGCGTACTTCTCTCTTCATCCCTCCTTCCGACCACGCCCCTTCGAAACGATCTTTGGGTCCGACGATCCCGGCAATCTCGAGCTCATGAGAAAGGCCGATGACTCGCCCGGGGAGTCGGAGCGCAAGTCGACTTCTCCGAAACTCGGGAGCAGCGAGCGAAGAGGTGGTGGTATCCGGAGGAGGACCCTCGAAGAGCGCCGATGCCAGCTCACCGTGGCGACGATCGATTCGTACCCGCACATTCACCGTCCCCCCATCGGGCCGAGTGATTGCAAACACCCAGGTGCCGGCGACATCTTTGTCACGTACGACATAGGGATCGGGCTCGTAGCGCTCGCCATCGACCCACACTTCGAGAATGTGACTCTTCTCGGCGAAGAGATCGCCGTCGGTGATCGTCAGATTCCCGATCTTTCCCGGAGCGAGGGTTCCGAGCTCCGCCGACGCCCCGAGGAGTTGAGCAGGCTCGACGGTGAGGGCGCTGAGCGCAGTCTCGGCCGGCAGTCCGCGCGCGATCGCAGAG
>JBIOUT010000145.1:0-3047 GCA_044867365.1 Candidatus Eiseniibacteriota bacterium
CGCCCCTCGCCGGTACCGTAAGGCCCTCGGCGTCAATCGGGATACGGATGTGAGCTTGCTCGCTCATGATCATCAGCATACGCCTTTTGGAACGACCGAGTATAGCCCTGCGGTGCGCATTCGATTCAGGTTGGCGGCCTCGATCCAATCATCGGCTGGATGCGGCGCCGGCTGTTGCGCCGGGTGCAGGCAATTGACGCCTGCGGAGCGGCCTTGCTAGGGTCAGCGGTCGTTGACGGAGGTTTCAGCAGGTGAGATCGATCGCGTGGATCATAATGCTGGTCGTCATCGGTTGTTCCCGCGAAGGAAGTGAAACGGCGGATGGAGCAGCAGAAGGGTCTGCATCCACTCCTCCAGCGGGATCCAGCTACCAGGTTGTCAATGTCGGTGACGGCGGTCGCATCGTGGTCACGGTCATGACTTCAGGCCAACCCGAGCAGGTGACTGCCGAAGTCACGCGCGATCAGGAAACCTGCGGTACCACGATCCATACGCCGCTCGTCGAAGTCGGCAGAAACGGGGTCCTGAAGAATGCGGTCGTTTTCATCGACAACATCTCCCGCGGTAAGGCTCCCGACGTCGCCGCTGCCCCTCGTCTCGACAACCGAGGCTGTCGTTTCTTGCCCTATGTGCAGACGGTGACCGCCGGCCAGATGCTCGACATCACCAATTCGGATCCCATTCTCCATAATACCCATGCCTATCTCGGCGAGCACACGGTATTCAACCTGGCGTTGCCCACTCCGGGAGTTCACATTGCCAAGAAGATCACCGACTCGGGGCTGATGAGGATTCAGTGCGACGCCGGACACACGTGGATGGAAGCCTGGATCTACGTATTTCCGCACCCCTACCACACGACGACCGGCGATGACGGGAGAGGCGTTCTGACGGATGTCCCGCCCGGAACCTATCAGGTCACCGCCTGGCATCCGAAGCTCGGCACTCAGACTCAATCCGCCGTCATCGGCGCGGGCAAAGAGGTCGAGCTCACGATGGCTCAGCTCGAGCCCTCGAATCGAGGGACCTCTCCTTAATCCATGCCCAGCGGAGCTGCGCTCGAGCGCATTCTTGGAAGGATGAGTACTTACCAGGTCGAAGCCAAAGGCTTGACCCACCGCTACGGGGAGCGACTGGCGCTCGCCGAGGTGACCTTCACCATCGGCGCCGCCGAGATCTTCGGTTTTCTCGGTCCCAATGGTGGCGGCAAGACCACCCTCTTTCGCTTGCTCGCCACCCTTATCCCGCCGGGCGGTGGCGAGGCAACGGTGCTCGGCTTCGATCTCGCGAGCCAGCCCGACGCCATTCGCCGGCTGATTGGCGTCGTCTTCCAGTCGCCGAGCCTCGACGGCAAGCTGACCGTCACCGAGAATCTCCTCCATCAGGGCCACCTCTATGGGCTGCACGGTCGCGAGCTGGAGACTCGCCGGCGCGACATGCTCGAGCGATTGGGGCTCGCCGAACGATCACGCGATCGAGCGGAGATCCTTTCGGGCGGCCTCCGCCGGCGAGTCGAGATCGCCAAGGGTCTCTTGCATCGGCCGCGCCTTCTGCTCCTCGACGAGCCTTCGACCGGGCTCGATCCCGGAGCCCGTCGCGATCTCTGGGATCTCTTGCAGGAGCTTCGCGAGCGTGACGGCGTCACCATTCTTCTCACCACCCATCTCATGGAGGAGGCGGAGCGATGTGACCGGGTGGGGATTCTCGATCGCGGGCGACTCGTTGCTCTCGGCACTCCCGCGGGCCTTTGCCAGGAGATTGGTGGGGACATGATCACGGTCGTGGCGCGCGATCCGGAGTCCTTGCGCACCGAGATCGAACGGCTGTTCGGCGGCCATCCGACGGTGCTGAACGGCACCATTCGTCTCGAGCGGCCGCGGGCCCACGAGTTCATCCCGCGGCTCATGGAGGCATGGCCTGGACGGATCGATTCGGTGACGGTCGGCCGGCCGACCCACGAGGACGTGTTCATCCAGCGGACCGGCCATCATTTCTGGGATGGGGCTCCGCATGCCGGAATCGGCGAAGGAAGCGGCGATGACCACTGAGCGAAATCCATTCTTCCTGCCGGCGGCGAGCCTCTGGAGAAGAGAGCTCGTACGATTCCTCAGGCAGCCGAATCGGGTGTTCGGGGCGCTCGGGCAGCCGATCGTCTTCTGGCTGCTTCTCGGCTCCGGGCTCGGCGGCTCGTTCCGTCCGTCGATGCCCGCAGCGCCGGAGTCGAGCGCTCGCAGCGTGACCTACATCGCCTATCTCTATCCGGGGACGATGATCCTCATCCTTCTCTTCACCGCCATCTTCTCCACCATCTCGATCATCGAGGACCGGCGCGAGGGGTTCCTGCAAGCGGTGCTCGTGGCGCCCATCACTCCCGCGACGCTCGTTCTCGGCAAGGTGCTGGGCGGCACGACCCTCGCCGTCGGGCAGGCGCTATTGCTCCTTCTCCTCGCTCCGCTCCTCGGCTATGCGGCGGCTGGCGCCGGCGCAGTTCTGGCCCTATTCGGCGTGCTCGTGATCATCGCCTTCGGCCTCACCAGCCTCGGCTTTCTCATCGCCTGGCGCATGGACTCGACCCAGGGATTCCACGCCATCATGAACGTGTTCCTGATTCCGATGTGGCTCTGCTCCGGGGCCTTCTTCCCGATCACCGGCGCTCCCCGTTGGCTCGAGCTCGTGATGCGGTTGAACCCCTTGACCTACGGCATGGCGGCGGTGCGGTCGGCTCTGGATTGGGGGAGGAATAGCGTCGCACCTGACGCCGGAATCGCTTCGTTCCCCGTCGCCGTGTTGGTGAGCGTGATCTTCACCCTCGTCGCCTTCTGGGGAGCGGTGGCGCTTGCCCGCCGCCGGACGCTGAAAGGGATGGCATGAGCGGACGCTCGATCCGTCCCCTTGCGGTCAATCTGCTCAAGGGGGTGCTCGTTCTTGGGCTCGCCTTGATGACCGTGATCGTCATTCAGGCCGGTCGCGCGCGTCATGGGGCCGAGGCCTCGCGCCTCGCCGTGCAGGGGCAGGTCGGAAATTTCACCCTCGTCGAGCGGAACGGC